>CAZQUK010000359.1:0-3316 GCA_964596435.1 uncultured Oligoflexia bacterium | reverse complement strand
TTTCCATCTTTTTTCTGAAAATTACGCCGGATTTTTTGTCGCGTTTAGGCTAACAATATGATATCTTCAGCGTTACTGTCTTCAATTTTAGAAACAATACTTTGCATGGAAGTGGATAGTTGTTTAAAAATATTTTCTAGTGCCAATGTAAAATCATGCCTAGATAAAGCTTGCTTCTGATAATTCCATAAAGAAGCCCCAAAATCCCAGATCTGGTCTGACGGAGTTAATGCATGGATAAGCTCGTTATTTGTTATCAAAAATGAATTACAGTGAGTATCGGTCATAAAGCTAAACAGGAATACTGAGTGCTTGTTGATGCGGGACTGAATTATTTGAGAGCAATATTTAACTGATGCATAGTGGAACGGTGAAGGAAGTGCATGCGCTTGGCGTATCGTCGCGACGATTTCATTAAATTCGCGCCAAGGCAAACTGAGATCAATGGCACGCACAAAATCTTCTCCTAAGCGTTTCTTAATTTCTCCATCAGGTTGCTCAAATGGATCATCGTATTTTTCTCGAAATCCATACAAAACAGGGGTTCCAAATTTAATCAAATCATCTGTTTTTTTAAGGAAGGTTTGCTTTAGGTTTGTATCAATGTTGGGGTTTGACTGAATTTGTTGGACCCAATGCAATACTGACAGCCAATCTGTAAGTGCATTAGATCTAATGAATACAAGTATCTCTAATGACGTGGTGACGGCGGCCGACGAAGAAATATTACTAAATATTTTTTTAATTCGGTTGATGTAACGTTCTCGAATACCTCTGCGTAAGTGGAGGCGTTGATATTTTTCGAGTTCTAATTCAATTTCTAAAACTGCACTGTTTAAGAAGCTTATGCATTTATCGCTGTTATTTTGAAATAATGATGTTTTAGCTAAAACAAGAAATGCCTCAATACGTTCCTCTCGATCAAAATAGGATAGATCACATTCGACCTGAATAACGAGTTCATCTGTTTTTTCGCGGTTCTTTAGCTCCCGGTAACAAATCAGAAGATTTAAGCGAAATGATCTAATGAGACTTTCCTGTATATCCTTTTGCGCCTGGCTAATGAGATCTTCATATCGTTTTCGAGCATCCTCATATTTCTCAAGGCGTAGTTGCACAAGTGCGAGATTGGCAAGGATTGTGGGACTGGGTTGCTCCCCTAGCTTTTTAAGTACTGAAATGCATGTGTTGAAGTCAGCTTCAGAACATTTAAGGTCGCCTTCGTAAAGAGCCACAGAAGCTTGAGTTTCAAGAACGCGAGCCTGTTGCTTAAAAAGTTTATTATTGAGAGCTATATTTTGCGCGTCATGAAGAGCTCGATAAGCAGATTGATATGCGGAAATTTCCCCAAAATGCATGGCAGCAGCACATAGTGCTTCAATCGCCGAATCGTGCATTCTTAGATCCAAATAAAAACGAGTTACTTGACTTAGAAGGTATAAGGCTTCGTCTTGGGGAAGCTGTGAGGTTGTAATGATTCTAAAAATGTTGCCAGCAATCGATTTGCCTGGATATGAAAGACGGTGTTTTCGACAAAATTCGATCCCCGTCTTGAATGCGTCAATAGCTTTTGTTACGTCTTTCTGACAAATTATCGCAACTAATAGAGTGTTATATGAATATCCTAGGAGCTCATTTCGGTGTCGTTTTCTTTTTATTTTTAGAAAAAGCTGTAAATTTATTCTGCATATGCGTTCGACGTCTTTAGGTCTCAATTCTACATGATTCAAAAGCGTATCATCGAGTTCATCAAGTCTACTTACGACGTCGGGAGCCTTAATTGCTGCTAATATACGATCAATGTAGTCGGCATCGCTAAGGTCAACGTAGTCTTGAATATTAGAAAAAGAGGTAGGGGTCATGTCGGAAAGTATATCATTAAATCATGCATGCGCTTAGTTGAAGGTTCATCAACGTTTGTTGAAAAACTGCTGTTGGTTTTCTCGGACATACCGTCAATCCACTAAATCGAGAGGTACAAGCGTAGTGGTCTGCATACCGTGTACAAATACTCCTGAGATCTTCATACCGACCGTCGGAAATATGAGGAGACGGGGGAGTTAGTGTTTGTGTTTATCCATGATAATGCAATAGAGTTGCACCACTGATTAATACGTAAGAATATGTAAGTATTATGAAAAGTAAAATTTTGGGTCTTAAGAGTTAAAATACTATAGTTATACTAGTCTAGAGTTGCCGTGGCGTTGATTTACTAGTATTTAGCTCTTATGGAATCTTTGACTAAGAAGATACAGACATTCGTTGCGCATGAACCTAGAATTTCCTCAGAGATATATAATCATTTTTCAAAAATACCGCGAACCACAGTTAAGGCTTCCGTTAGCAAAATGGTACGGCACGGTATGTTGTATCGTGCGAAACTTAATTTACAGCACAATGATTCGATAGTTTTTAGATATTCGCAGTTCGAGGATGCGAGATTACTTAGCAAGCTTTATAATAACCAGTTTTATGGTCGAACTTCTATCCGCTTGCTTCTCGAATTGATGCAGACCAGTCAGTCGAGTGTTAGCTTGCCCGATATAGCCAAACTTGCTGTACTTCGCGTTGGAATAGCACCAAAGTTTGAATGGCTCGAATCAATAGCACTTATTGAGGCGCTTGAAGAATTAGGTTATGTCAAAAGCATTGAGTCTCGCACTGATAAGACTCGATGGGTTTTAAATAAGGATTTATTTGTAAAGGCAAAATTAAAGTTCAACAGCTCAAACTTACATCCTAATTACATTTCATTAGTTGACACGATGAAGAAGAACACCGCAGAGGCACTTTCACAGTGGTTAATTCAAAATCGGTTCGTATCACCGGGCGGCAGCCAGTATATTTCTAATACTCAATCCGTCGTAAGTTTTGCATATTTACCGTTTGATTTTCTTGGTTTTTGCTTCTCTGGTGGAATCGTATTGCGCAAGAAAGGCAAAAAGCTAATTCCAAAGCCTATGGTTGGAGATGTTCTTTTTGATGTGTGTTCTCTTCCTTATGCTAAGTCTTTTAAAGCACGAATCGATGAAGCAACTGCAGTCAGTAAGGGACATGTTCCAATCGGTTTTATTCTCGCAAAAGGATTTAGTCATGATGCTTTTCAGTACCTTACTCGCGAAGGGGTTTTTACTTGGGCAATTGACCAATTGTTTGGAACTAAGACTGCTGAGTCCATTCAAAAGACCCTTCTAATATGCGAGAAGCTGATAAGGAAAGCCGACGTTGATCCTAAGCTGTTTTTTGAGGCGTTTAGCGGACTAGAAAATTTCGGTGGGTTATTTGGAAATATAAAAGGCAAGCTTTTTGAAATCAT
>CAZQUK010000358.1:0-3338 GCA_964596435.1 uncultured Oligoflexia bacterium | reverse complement strand
GATAGGGAAAGACAGGTTCTTGAGGATCGAGTGCTAAGGGAAAAAGCTTTGGCTAGTGCGGTCCCATTCCTCTGTGCTCCTTTTGATGGGGTTTGCAAATTAACAATGGGACTAACATTAATGGGTTCAGAGACAGGTAAGGGAAAATCCACTGTCGTTGCAAATATTATATATTACTTTTTAAAGCACAGTGATAAAAATGTCATGGTTGTTAGCAACGAAGAATCTTCAGAGGATCTCTTGTCAAGAGTATCATGCTTAATAAAAAATGTTTCTTGGAAGGCTTATAGGTTCAATGAAATTGGAAAAGATGAAAGACAAGAAATAGAGAAAGAGATTAAAATATTGATTAATCGGGTCGAAATAAATCCACCTTATGATCCTAAAACCAATACTTCTAAACTTGAAGATGTAATTGGAGTATTTGAATGTATAAAGGGATATGATAGTGAATTTGGTTTAATAATTATGGATTATTTACAAAATGTTTCTGAATCTGAAGATACGAATGTTGAATCCTATAAAGTTTCAAAAGAGCTTGGAAAATATTTAAAAGAATATGGTGCCAGAGTTCCGATCCCAGTAGTGGTAATGTGTCAGTTGAGACCGAATTCCAAGAATGAATATTTTAATACAAGGATTCAAAATGATCGCACAATTGCCAACCATGCGTCTTTAGGTATAGAAATTGAGCCTGATTTTGAGACCAAAATAACTAATTTCTATGTAAGAAAGGATAGGTGGTTTGATAATACTGGTCAAAAAGTAGTTACTGAATTTAAGAAAGGGAAATTCATTAACCCAAAGGATTACATAAAAACATGGGGTGTCCAAAGTAATAGAAATTAGCTTAATAAAGGAGTTAACTGAAAGTTGAGTGGTTCGCTTATAGAATGTGTCTAAATGGATTTAAAAGCCTTATAGTGAATGAGTTTATCTTTTAGGGTATTTGCATTGTAATCGAACAAATAACGCAATTTTAAAGGGTGCTCTGTGAGCCATTCCCCAGAGGTTTTCGAGAAGATAATCAAAAATCACATATTACTTTAGAGAAATGAATCTGTTTGAGAAAAATTGATTCTGGAAATATCTCTATTTTATTATGATTACTAGATACTTTTTTCAACAATTCATAACCACTGAAAACAGCCTCCATAAGTATTAGCAGGAAATTGTGTTTGATGTATCCCATTGATAATAAAGATTTAATAGTTTAGGATGAATGATGTCGAAGAAATGAAATTATAAGAAATTTCCCCCACTATTGAGCTGCATGTAATTTATCTCTGTAATGGAAGATATTAAAACATTTTCCTTTAAATATCATCCCATGGACAGACCTTAGAATCATGGTTATGGCGGTTATTTGTTCTTGGGAATCACAAAACGCCAATAATATAAAATGCAAATGTTATAATCAAAAGTGAAATTTATTGTCTTATTACAGTATGGCCGCCCATGCCCTGTTTATATATATATGTAAACCTATTTACGAAAGGAGTTTGCAATGATACCCTTAGAGCACATGAAAGTTGGGGAAACCCTTACAGTCAGAAAGAATCATTTATTCACCCATAAGGCTTTACGAAGAACCTCTTCATCATTAATGAAGGATACCTATAAGGATAAATATGGGAATGTGATGCGAGTAGGTGAAAAAGTTGAACTTAAAAACATTCGTGGTGAAAATTTTATTTTCTATATTTTGGAAATTTATGGAAATGATATGCTTTTGCTTGAAACTGAGGAATATTACAAATGGACTGGCAAGACTCAATAAAAATGCAATATGAAAAGATTTATTAGGAACAAATCACAAATAAGAGTTCATCCTCATGATTGGAGCCTTGTTGCCCAAATAATGACAGGAGCTGCTAAAATATATCACAAACCAACAGGTATAATTTATTCACGCAAAAATGCACCATTAGAACATGTAAAGCATTTTCATGAGGAATATACATTAACAGTAGGATAATCAATCGTAATTATTTTATTGTGTCTGGTTCTGAGGGCCAACCAAAATATTGTGTTAAATTGTTAATTTCATCTTCTCCTGGAACTTTACTGCATCTGACCTCACGAGGGATGTTATAAGTAATATCGCCGAAAATAGAGCCATAATCAGTGATTGCCAAGGAAACACAGATACATTCGCCAGTGTAGGGCTTCCCTTCAAATCTTGGCAGAACTATTTTGCCGAATACCAAAGTCTTGTTTTCTTGTCCAATTTCGATATGGATAAGCCAGTAATCGCCATCTTTCGCAGTCAAATTTTTTAAAACGGTTGATTCAAGGTGAACATTGTCAGGGATATTTAATAATTTCGTGACATGTCCCAAGACTATGCCGTTGGCGTTCATTTTTTTGCAACCACTTAATAGAAGTAACAACGATAGAACAATGGCCGTTAAAAGCCTTTTTGATAGTTCTATCAATTTAATTATCTTCTTTTGGGCAGTTTTTTAAATCAAATTTCTTTTTTTCAACCAGTTTATACCAGCTTCTGTAATCATCAAGGCTTTCTTCAAGGCTAGCTAGATACTTTTTATATTTATCTCGTTCCTCACCTACAGTTTCAGAAATTCTCTTTTGTGGTAATTTTTTCATGTTTTCAAGATTGCAGAAGGCTTGCTCAAGTGCCACATGAAACACCTTGTTTATTTTGGTTTCATCTTTTGCCCATCCACCAGGGCTACTGAGTTTTTGAGCAAATGCTTGTTTCCAATAATTCTTTTCACCATACATGCCACGTCCATTTTTTACAACGTCGAGACATTGTGCATATGATTGCCCATTAATTTTAGTTTCGATTTTATCACCTTGAACCCAAACATCTAAACCTTCCAGCCTACAAAAAGAGGTAATATTGAATCCACCTAGGAATTTCAGAATTAATTTGCTTGTCTCTGGCAAATTCTTGATCAGCGGCTCTTCGGCGTAAGCGAGCAAAGGTATCAGCAGAAATATACAAATAATAATTTTCATAAACAAATCTTCCTTAAAGCTCTTGTTTCATAACCTATCCCAATAATTCAAATTATTCTTTAAACAGTGTTAAATCAATAATGCCACCATCTTCTAGCGAGTAAACACTGTATTTACCATTTTTAATAAAATTTGCTAACGGACCAATTAATGGTTGAGAATTAACTTGTTGCATTGGTATTGCTTCAATACTTTTCTGATAAACTTCATCCCAATTCTCAGTATTATTTACAATTTTATTCATTAGTAATTTGAAAAACTTTTTTGAAGTATCATTGCGTTTACTAATATTAAAAACCAAATGATTGAGTTTATGTTTCATTTCTGTAACTGAAAGGCCACATTCATAC
>CAZQUK010000357.1:0-3409 GCA_964596435.1 uncultured Oligoflexia bacterium | reverse complement strand
ATATTAAGAATATTTTGAATACTTCTTACATAGGTTTTTGGATTAACTGGCTTTTCAAGGTATGTACCAGGTCCACTCATAATACTGCTTTGAAGAATATCATTTAAATCTTTTTTTCCCATTTCATCTTGTGCATGCGCAGTGACTAACAGGACTGGTATTTTTGAATACTTTTTATTTTTCTTTAATTCAAAAAGCAGCCTATGCCCTGATTTTTTTGGCATAATTAAATCAAGGGAAATTAAATCAGGTACTTTATCCTTTATCTGCCTTAGAGCATCTTCGCCATCAACCGCAATAAAAACATTAAAACCAGCATCTTCAAGAATAGTTTTTAAATAATCTCTAACATTTGGTTCGTCATCAGCAATCAAAATATTAAATTCAGAATTTTTTTTCATTTATCACTCCTTGGTTTTCTTTTGTTTTTTTGGCAACCTGTCTCTTAAAAACTCAAGCCTGAATGTTGATCCAACATTCAATTCTGACTGAAACGATACCTTGCCCCCATGCTCCTGCACTATTTTTCTTGTTGTCAATAAACCCAAACCGGTACCTTTATCAGAACCCTTTGTGCTAAAAAAATTTGCAAATATTTTATTTTTAATTTCATAATCAATACCCATACCATTATCGATAACTTCAAAAATTATTGTTTTCTTTTTTTCTCTTGTTCTAACATTAATCACACAATTCTTTTTATCACTTATTTTGCAAGCATCTATTGCATTTGAAACTAGATTCGATAAACACGTATGAATAGCATCCTCATCCATTAGTGCTTTTGCAATATTTTTCTGGAAATCCCCTTTTAATTTTATCCCATTTAGTTTTGAAGTATCGTTAAATAAATCAACTATTTGTTTTGCAATATTATTTGGATAAACATATTTTACTTGAGGTGTTTTTCCTCGGGCAAACTCCAGAAACTCCTTAGTAAATGCTGTCATTCTTTCCATATTAGATTCTAAAATCTCCCACCCTGTTAATATTCTTTGTGCATCTCCTTTCTTAAGTCCCGTACTAACAATATACATACCACCTTCAAGGCCCATAATAAGATTTTTTATCCCGTGTGCCAAACCAGCTACCGTTTGACCAACCGCAGCCAGTCTTTCAGCCTCAATTTTTTCTTTTTCGAGAAGTTTTGTTTTTGTAATGTCAGTGGACATTTCAACCACATATGGAATTGTTCCATCTTTTTTTATTAGCGGAACAAAATGAACAAGATAATATTTTTCTTTATTCTTACAACCAAGGCCCTGCTGTTCTCTGACACGTACTTTTCCGTCCTTAAATGTCATTTTTGCAGCGCAATTATCACATTTATTATTTTTTCCTTTATAAACTGAATAACAATACTTTTTTTTCCAATTTCCATAATTATCTTCAAAATCCTTATTGGCTTCAATAATTTTATATTTTTGATTAATTACACAAGTACTTATCGGAACCTGCGACCAAAAATTATTATTTTTCCAATTCTGAATTTCATTCATTTATTTTTCTCACTCTATTGATATTTCTTTTTTAATAAGGTTATTAATCATTGCAGCATCCCCATGGCACTTTGAACACTCATTAATTTTTTTATCTACATCAACCTTGTTTTCATTTTTTATTTGAGTATGACACCCAACACACAAACCATGCATTGCATTCATATAGCTGTCCGCAAACCCGTTAAATTTCTCTTTTTTAATTTTTACAAATGAGTCTTTTACAAACATTTTTTCATGACAACTGCTACAGTTTTCAGAATCTTTGCGAGTTTTAAGTTTGTTTTTATCTTTATGACATTTTGTGCATGATTCATTTTTATCCAACTTTTCAATGTGAAATTTATGATCAAATATATCACTTGGTATATACATATCTTTATGGCACTCCGTACATGAACTATTCTTATCAAACGGCATATTCATATGATGACACAACTTACATGAATCATCTTTTCCGGCTTTTTTAATATGGTAATCATGCGAAAATAAAACCGCGCGACCATCTCTGTTTCCATCAATTAATAACATTTCACCATATTTTTTTTCTTTCAAATCTTTCCCATTAATACTAATATTTTTACCAATATTTTTTACTGCATTGACTTTTGTTGTTTTATCTATATCTCCAAACAACCTACTATACGGAAAGATTGCCAGCGTAAATGTAGCAGCAAGGACAAATGCCAACGAATATCCCCTTACTTTTTTTGACTTAAAAGGTAAAAAAGATTTATTTGTAAACTGATTAAAAACAATCTTTTCTTCATTGTTATTATGTTGATCTTCATAAACCTTAAGGTTTTCAACAAAAAAAATAAACACAAGCATAGCACCTGAAACCACGCCAAGACTAACAAATATTTCCATCCAACTCGGAAAATAAGCAGACCCATCAGGTCTGAAAAATGTTACTATTGAAACATCAAGCCGATATCCTATCATTCCAAATACAGTCATAAACGAACATAACGCCAAGCCGGACTTACTGGTACTTATTTTATTTATTGATAATAATATCCCGGGAACAATTGCACTAAATAATATTTCAAATAAAAATATTTTTCCCTGCCAGCTTCCATCATATACTAGTGATATTTTGTCTCTTAAAACTATATCTCCTAACCTTAATGCGGAATAAAGAAGAAGAACGTAAGACGCTATTTTACCTAGATTTGATAACTCTTCTATTTTTAACTTATGATTAAAATACCATGACGAAAAATATGATTCCGCAACCACCATCATCAAACCAAGGCCAACTGCGGAAATGAAAAACAATACCCATATTATGGGTGTATACCACAGTTGGTGCACTCTATATGGATTAATTAAAAACAACGATCCCAGCGATGACTGATGTAGTGTAGAAAGCACAATACCCATTATTACAAGTGGAATTGTAAACTTTTTAATTAAACTGTGTATTGTTTGCAATATTGCACCATTAAATAGTTTGTGTTCTAAAATTACTGGACTGAATTCTAATAATAAAACCGTTAAATAAATCATTACACACATTGCAACTTCAAATAAAACGGAAGTCGGCTGTGGATGAATAAGTGGATGATAAATATGCCATGGCAGCCCTAGATCATACATTAGACCCACTACAACTGCAATATATCCTAAAAAAGCTGTTAAAATTGCCGGTCTGGCAAATGACTTATACCCCAATTGAGTAATAAAAAGGTGCATTTCTCTTAAAAACGACTTGTTTTGACTCCATTTATTTTTTAAAAGTGGATTTTTTTATCTCTTCTTTAGCGGGTTTTAATTTTTCAAAAATGCACATTTTTTAACCAAAAATAAGACATTTTTTGAAGTTAGAGCGAATTTTTTCGCTCAATTGGGGTTATATTTTTTATTACCAAATATATAGACAATTGCTGCAACCACAAAGCCACCGG
>CAZQUK010000356.1:0-3416 GCA_964596435.1 uncultured Oligoflexia bacterium | reverse complement strand
TTATTTCAGCAGTAGAGCCAGATATGTGTAATTTCTCGCCAGGCGAAGTTGTCCCGATGCCGACTTTTCCTGTTTCTAGGAGAATATTGCCGCTTTTAAAGTCAAAATTAGCTCCATTTGCTATCCAATTCCCATCCCCAGTTATCTGGAATGTTGGGTCTGTTGCTCCTGCTGTCCTAACATAAAGGGCATTAGTTCCGCTTGCTGTTCCTGCTGTTTCAATGTATAATACATGCCCTGCTGTTCCATGCGTATTATTAAAAATGGCGATATAATTTCCTGTATTTGATTTAGTAATATGAATGGGCGTTTTAGGAGATGTTGTTCCGATGCCTACGTTGCCAGATGTATTATCCACAAAGAAAGTTGAGCCGCTTACTGAAAAGTTTCCAGTAAAGTTTGCTTTTCCCCTAACGTCTAAAGTCCCATTTGGTGTTGTTGTTCCGATGCCGACGTTGCCAGTAGAGGTGATTCTCATAATATCAGCGAAAACGCCATTGTCGGCCTTCGTGGCGAATCCAATGTAACCACCACGATTATTGGCTGTTGTCCCTTCAGTCCCCGCTGAGATTTGGGCAATTCGTTTATTAGCGGTTAAGGTATTACTGTTTGTAGCAAAATCGATTGACCCTACTGTTTGACCAGCTGCATCAGCAGAGGTAGTAACAAACTCCAAGAAAGGAACATCAGCGGCAGTAAAGCTTAACCATCGCCTATTGGTAGTGGTCAATCCGCCAATATTAAAGCTTGTAGTCCCAATCCCAACACTTCCAGAAGTATTGTCAACAAAGAACATTGAGCCGCTTACTGAAAAATTGCCTGTAAAGTTTGAATTTCCCCGGACATCTAATGTTCCGTTTGGTGTTGTTGTGCCGATGCCGACGTTGCCAAACTTGTCTATCATCATTCTTGTTGTTGAGCCTGATGTTGTGCCTGATATGATATTTGCATTTGTATTTGACCTTATTGAAAAGATCCCAGTGTCATCATAATCAAGAGCTACTCCGCTTGTTCCTGTAAAAATATGGGTTGCCTTATTTGCGGCGTATTCTGCTATGATTCCGGGGCTTGCGGAATTTCTAAGATGAAGAGCCTGAGCTGGCGAGGCAGTCCCAATTCCCACATTCCCAGAAGTATTATCCACAAAGAAAATATTTGAAGTCTGCCCAACAGAAAAGTTTCCAGTAAAGTTAGCTTTTCCTTTAACATCTAAATTTGTTGCTGGTGTTGTGGTTCCAATACCCACATTGCCTTCTTGGCTTATAGTTATCCCGCTTGCAGATGTGTCATTCGAATAAATCTTAAAATCAGTCCCTGACATTCCAATATCAAAGAAATTTGAATTATCGCTGTCATTAAATCTTAATTCTGGAGTTGCTGACTTTATTTCTAATTCTTCTCCAGGTCCAGTTGTCCCGATGCCGACGTTGCCACCTGATTGAATCGTAACCCTATCCGCTGTGTCATAGAACCGCAAGTCCGTACTGCTTGCTGGCACATACATTGACCAGTCAGCACCAGTTGTTGCTGTCTTAATTTGCAATGATGCCTGTTGGTTTGCATCGCCATTTTCTACTAGAATTCTTGAGGTAACTCCTGTTTTGTAAACATGTAATGAACGTGCAGGACTTGTCGTCCCTATGCCGACCCTGTTGGAAGTATTATCCACAAACAAAACATCCAGAGTCCCTAAGGAAACATTGCCAGTAATATTTAATTCTCCATCAACTGTTAAAGTATCTGTAGGGTTTGTAGTTCCAATCCCGACGTTGCCAGAACTAGTAGCCAAATAAGTGTTATGCGCAACTATGTCATTAGCTATGAAGTTCCTTGTGCCTTCAATGCTTAGGTCATAGACGTGCTGAGGCTCTAAAGTTTTGATTGAGGAGATTTTTTCCCATTTTATTGCGCCTGTGGAATAATCTGGGACTGCGATTTCCATGCCTTCTTTTAGGTATCTTACTTCAACCCACCTGCCTAATTCATTGGAATTATCATAAGATTTAAATACCAAATTATCATTATCAATAGTATGAGAACTGAAATTAATGAGTATATTGTCATTGACAGCAAAATCTGCCATGGAGAGCCTACTTTCAAGGGTACCAGAATAATGGTTTGGCAGGTCCTTGATCTTTTGGGAGCTGGAGTTACACCAGATGAAATCATCAGAGATTACTTTCCCAGGCTGACTAAACGCACTATTCTCTCTGCTATTAACTATGCCTCTAAGCTGGTTGAAGAGGAAAAGTATGTCATTTTCCAGTAAATTAAGGCTGTATTCTGATGAGAATGTTCCAGACAAGGTAGTTAGTCTGTTGGAAAAAGCTGGCTTTGATATTAAGAAAGCCCCTTTTAAGTCTGATGATGAAGAGGTAGCTAAAGAGGCTAATTCAGAAGGCAGGGTTATTTTATCATTTGACAGGCATTTTGGAAATATTTTATTGTTCCCTCCCGAAAGATATTCAGGCATAATATTCATAAGAATTCGGCCGCCACTTATTGATACTGTTTTTTCATCATTAATAAATTTGTTCAAGTCAGTTAAGCCATCAGAATTTAAAGGCAAGTTATTTACGCTTACTCCATTTGGATTTAGGCCATTTCCATCGAAGCGAACAAAATAAGGATGCTCTGCTGTGGTATTTATAGCCCTTCCATCTTCTGTTGCCATTTCATAAATCGGCTTAATGCCATGGTCTAGCAAAGCATTTACTTTTCTTGGAACTAATCTGCCTGTTTTTTCTTCTAATGTCAATACCTCTTCTCCTGCTTTAATGTCTTTTATTTTTTTCTTTGTTCCATCTGAAAGTGTAACTAAGCTGTCATCAGCAATGCTGAATCCTGTGACGTTTAAGTTAGAGGCGTTTAATCCTTTTGAGACTGTTACAGCACCAACTATGTCTAATACGTTTTGGGGGCTGGTCGTCCCAATGCCGACTTTGCCAGATTCAGTAGCTAATAAGACATTTCCTGCAGTAACGTTTAATCCTCCGCTTATATTAGCCCCTCCAATGACTGTTAATTTAGCGTTTGGTGAAGTCGTCCCAATCCCAACATTGCCTAATACAATCAAATTTTTAGATATATTTATATAAGTTGAATTAATTGTTGTTACTATCAGATTATTTGTGATATTTAAATCTTGAAAACTGCTGTTTAATCCCACTCTTAATGTTCCATTTTCTGTGTGAGAAACATTAAGATAAGAAACTAAAATATTGTAATATGGTTTTTCTTGAAATTCAGGTAATCTTTCAGCAAATGTATAAATACTAAAATTAGCTAAAAATAATAAATTTAATAAAAAAACATATATAAATTTCATTTTTCACCTCAATTAAACACCATTTAATAATTCTAAAAATATTTTACTAAATAATGTTAAAACTGATGGAATAATAAATATTAATATT
>CAZQUK010000355.1:0-3422 GCA_964596435.1 uncultured Oligoflexia bacterium | reverse complement strand
AAATAAGACATTTTTTGAAGTTAGAGCGAATTTTTTCGCTCAATTGGGGTAGTACTCATTGAGGCCAAACGCGAGGGAAAAACATTGGACAAAGGCGATGTTCAACAAGCCTTTGATTATTGCTTTGGCGAGACTTTTATCATTCCGCCCCCGTACGTTTTGGTGTCAAACGGATCTGATAATAGATGGTTTCGCCGTTGTCGTAAAAACGAGGATGAATATACTTACTCTCCAGTGGATGCGGTTGCTTGGAAAAAAGCTAAACAAGAGGCTGGGGCTGGTGAATTTGTAGAACAGCTATCTCTAAAAAGGCTTATTAAAGCATTGGCTCAAACAAGAACCATGATCTTCGAGGACTTAACTCAGACGTATTTCCCTGAGTCTTTCAAGCTGGATGATAGCAATCTTGGAAAACAAAGAGGTGGATTTGAAAAAGTTCTCATAACCAGAAAATCATTTGTTGATTCAAGCTTGGCAGACCTAGAGGAAAAGAAAGCCGTACAGCATGTCCTTTCAAGTATTGCATTATCACTGACGTTAAAGGTTCTATTTGTAAAAGTTTTGAGTGAACGCAAGAGTGATAACTTCCCAGCGAAGGTTCGACAGGCGATTGATCGGTGGTCGTCAGATTTTCCAGGAATATTACGAGCTGAACCGTATGATGTTCTAGAGTTTTCAGATCAGGCACAGGATAAAATTGCAAACATGTTTTATCCGGCTGGGGTTCTTCAAGCACTTTTGTTTGAGGCTTCAGACAATCCAATTGGCGACATCTGGGATGGGTTGGTAGAATCCGAGTTTGATGATCTTCAAGTGAAATCTCTTGGGAATGTCTACACGCCACGACCTATTGTTAATACGATGGTCGATGCAAGCGAGAGGGCACTCGGCGGTTGGATTAATAAAAACGTTCTTGAGCCAGCGTGTGGATCAGGACATTTTGTTCGAGAAGTCTATAAACGTATTCGGGATGCTTATCTCAACGAGCGGCCAGCTGTTAAAGGAAACCCAATAATTGCTCATCGGAAAGCACTGGAGCATCTTCGAGCAATTGACATTGATCCTTTTGCTGTACAAACAACCCAGCTCGGTATGTTTTTGGAGCTGTATCGCTCCACTGACGTTTGGAAAGCAGTGGCTCCAAATGACAAATTTGATTTTTCTAAAGTCGTAGCTCGTGCTGATTTCTTGGATGCAGTTTTATTCGCTGCCTATAGAGAGTTTCGTCCCAATCTAGTCATTGGAAATCCGCCCTATGGAGTAAAGGTCACAGATGAAATAGCCGCTCATTTTGGACTAGGAAATGATGATTCTTACGGCTGCTTCATCGTTAGGTCGCTTGAGATTCTTGAGAAGAATGGGCAGATGGTTTTTGTGGTTAGCAATACTTTTATGACCACAAAGACACATCAAGAGCTTCGAGAATATATTTATCAGCACGCAATTATTGAGCAACTGTTGCAGCTTCATCGCTCGGCATTTGCTGGACGCGATGTATTTTGTTGTTTGATTCAATTAAAACGAAGCCAAGTATTGAACTGCGATTATTTCTATAAGTATTGTGATGCTTGGGCAATTCATCCTTACAAACCTGAATATAAAATCGCTCTTAAAAAGTGGGCGGCAGAAAATGCTGAAAAATTGTCTGACTCTTTATATTTTGAGTATCATAGCAATGCAAGACTAGCACATCTAAGATTGAATCCACCTCCCCCAAAATCATTAGAACCATATTTTGAGACTAATAATTTTATGGGGATGAGAGCGTTGGGTAGAATGCAAAAACGACCATACCCAATTCATGGAGGTTTCTCGAGTCTATATCTATTGGTTTCAGACGAAGCATATTCACCATTTACCGAAGAGTGCGTTGTTGAGATGCCATTGATTGGACCAATTGAGGCACTTAAAATTCAGAGAAGTGATAGTTGTTCATGCAATACTGTCAAGCTGTGGCAAATAGCAAAAGTGGTAACAGGCTTGCAAACGTCAGATGATAAGACTTTCTTAAGAAAAACTCCCGGTGTAGTTCCAAATGCAAGAAGAAAATATATTGAAGATGTGCCTCTATCGCTGACAATTGCCCAAGATAGATTGTCGGCATTGTCGGAACAGGATAAAGAAAATGGAATTCCAGTGTTAGATAAGGCCAGAACACAACACTTTGTGCCATTCGATAAGGGTGGTGAGCAAGATATAGAAAGTGGAGAATTGCGCTCTTATTGGTCTCCTGTTGATTATTGGATTGATTGGTCCAGCGATGCAGTTAAAGAGCTTAAGGATCGAAATGACGGCACTTCAAAAAGAGGAAAAAAACCAAGGTTTCAAAATGCCCGTTTTTACTTTAAAAGTGGAATTAGATTCTCACCTGCAGGCATTTACGCCCCAATGTTTGAATTGAGTTTTGGCGGGGTGCCTGGGCACAAGGGAAGTATTATTTTGCCGGTTCGTGAAGAATTAATATTTTTTTTATTACCAATTTTATGCTCACCAGTAGTTCGCTATTTGACCAAGAATTTTCTTCAACATACGGTAATGACTGAAGCAGATGCAATTAAACAAATTCCGATCCCAGTTCCAGAACAGAAAATATTTGATGTGCTTATTGAAAATTGCAAAACGATAATTGAATTGAAGAAAAAGGGACAAGACGCAAGGCGAAATATTGAATCTGTAAATAATGTAGTTATGAATCTGTACGGCATTGAAGAACAGGATGAACTAGAACTAAACACATGGTTTAAACGCCGATATCCACACTTTGGTCGAGGGAAGGCTGAATAGCAGGACGTTCCTTCTGATCCCACCAAGCAAGTAAATCTATCAAACGATTAGAAGGAGAAACAAAGCTAACCTCAAAATGATCTGCCAAAATATTTTTTACTAAAAGCTTTGCTTCAACACGTTCACCGTTTTGTGGCATCGAAAGAACGGCTGGAAATGATTCAAATCGGGGCTTACCACTAAGGCGAAGTCCGTCTTTAGAAAACTGAAAACACTCCATGACTCGATCACCTTGAGGGTGATTTGAAACGTCTGGGCGTTTCTCTAAAACCATAAAATTAAAGCTGTGCCACTTACCCATATTTAAGCGAGTAGTAACAACTTTAATGCCAAATGACAAGGAGAGGACCACTAGAAATTATTCGGGTGGACATGTGTTTTGAAAAGCGTTTTTCGTGTTGCAGTGCAGCGCGGGCGTGTTCGAGAGTTTTTATATTGAACCCATAGTCCGCATTTCAAACCAAGCTGAGATCCAATAAAAAAAGTTTTTTGGTTTGTAATTATATGAAATTCTCAACGTTCTATTTACTGTGGGAACAAATATTTTTTTGGAAACAAACGGGAACAAAACAAAATTGTTCCCGCCCGAATTTTTTTCTGAAGTGCAACTAATTGGAATGATTGAGAAAGCGTAAGTT
>CAZQUK010000354.1:0-3429 GCA_964596435.1 uncultured Oligoflexia bacterium | reverse complement strand
CAAATGCCAAGAATTAGCAGTATTGAGACTGGAATAAATACAATTAATAAGTCTATAATGCTAAGTTTGGCTTTCACTTTTGGAGTAGAGGAAAGTGTAATATTGTCAGACCAAGCAATGTTTATAATGTTTTTTAGAATTCCAATAAAAACAATTACAGTTCCAAATATGAAAACAACAACAGTTGACCAAGCCTTAAGATCAATAGTAGTTTTTAAAATTTGAAACTTACTCATAAAAATAGCAAAGGGTGCGGTACCAATTAATGATAGTAAGCTTATTAAAAGCGCTACTCCCCAAAATTTATTTTTAACAATAAGGCCATTTAAATTTGCAATTTCAAGTGTGTTTTGATCTTGATCAATAAAACCGGCAGAAATAAATGCAAGAGTCTTTGATAAAGAATGATTAATTGAATGAAATAAAGCTGCAACCGTTCCAAATCCCCCAAGACCAATACCAAGAGTTATTATTCCAATGTGTTCAATGCTTGAATAAGCAAGAAGTCTTTTAAGGTTTATTTGAAAAATTATAAAACAAGAAGCAGTTATAATTGAAATAAGGCCAAAAAATTTAATAATAGAATGTTCCCAATTCGATTTAGAAAGTGCGATGTGCGTTATTGGAACAAACCTCATAATGCAATAAAGGGCTGCACTTAGCATAAATCCCGAAAAAAATGAAGACACAGGTGATGGTGCTTGGCTGTGCGCATCTGGGAGCCAGGTATGCATTGGTGAGATGCCAGCTTTAGTACCAAAACCAATGAAAATAAAAATAAAGCCCATTTTAACATAAGTTGAGTTAAGGCTCGTGGCATTATCTCTTAAAACTGACCAAAGCAATAGTTGGCCAGGTTCAATGCCGGGTAAACCTTTTGCAGAAGAAACAAAAAATATTATTCCAATAAAAGCAAGAGCAACGCCTACAGAACAAATAATTAGATATTTCCACATGGCTTCTTAAAAATGCAGTAACAAGTGTTGTAGGTTCAAAAGCAATCCACATAATTGCTATATTATTAGAAATTAAAACCAAATTAATTGAGGAGAATGCTAATAACCATAATGAACAAAACTGTCTTACTTGAATATAATACTTTTTTTTATTTATAAGGGCATTTCTAAAATATTTAACTGAAAACAAAGAACCAAGTGTAAAAACAAGAAAAAACAAAACGGTGTTTAATTGTGTCATGCTTCAAAGGATTAAAGTTATTAAATAGAAGGGAAATAAGAAATAAAAAATTTAACAAAACTCCTATAATCATTAAATAAAGGGAGTAGTGCTTTTTTGAAAAAAAACAAAAAAAACTAAAAATAATAGGGATAAAAATAATTGTTGATATTTGTAAATATTGCAACATATTAACCCCTAAGTGATCTCAGTTTATTAATATTTATATGATTAAAATGTCTGCTAATATTATTTATAGCTAAGTTAATAATTAAAACTGCAACAAATGCATCGAGCAATACACCAAATTCAACTAAAAGCGGTATGTCGCCTACTAGTTCAATTGTGAGTAAGTTTATGCCGTTTTCGAATACAATATATCCGACTCCTTGCGTGATAGCTTTTTTCCTAAAAACAATAATGAAAATACCAACAAAAATTGTAAAAAAAGAAATTGGTAATGCAATACTAGCATGCTCCGAGTAAAAGGGTAGACGTGAAGATAACCATAATGAAAACAATAGTGCAATTACTCCAAAGCTAAGTGATTTTGCATAACTAATTAAAGGAGATATTTCAAAGTCATGAGAATGTCTTTTGATTGTTCTTAAAAGTAAAGTTGGAAAAGCGATTCCCTTGATTCCAACAATTAGAACACCAACTATCAGAAAGTGAAGATTCCTAGTATAATAATAAAGAATTAAAGTGTAATACCCCAATGAACTTCCCTGAATAGCAAGAGCCTTAATAAGATACTTGAATCTACTGCTTCCTAAAACCATTAAATTAGTTATTAGAAATAAAATTAGAAGCCAATCAAAAGGAGTAAACATATATTCACCTTTTTATTAACATTAGTGCCAGTAATGAAAGAATTCCAGAACCCATGATTAAGTTTGGAAAGTTAAGTAGCTTGATTCTTGTTAAAATTGATTCTAAAACCCCAATGATTATTGAAAATATAAATATTCCTGATATTCCGGCAATTATTTCTAAAAGAAAATTATTAAAAGTGTTTGGAACTAATACACAGCTAAAAATTGAAGAAAAAATCCAGTATTTAAGGGTAGAAGAATAAGTTAGGATTCCTAAATCAGGTCCAGTATAATCAAGCATCATAACTTCGTGTATCATTGTTAGTTCTAGATGGGTGTTTGGATCGTCAAACGGCATTCTGCAGTTTTCAGCAAGAGCAATTATAATAAATGAAATTGTTAGTATTATAAGTGGAGGGGTGTAACTTGCCCATTCGTTAAGTCCTAATTTAGTTAAAATAATTGAGAAAGAAAGACTGCTTGTTAAAATAATTAGTGCAATTAAAAAAGAAAAAAAAGAAAACTCAGTAAAAATGGAAAATATTATTTCCCTGCTGGCGCCCATTCCTTCAAAACTTGAGCCAGTGTCAAGTGCTGAAATAACCATAAAAAAACGAGCCAGGGCTAGAAAGTATAAAACTATAAGAATATCTCCATTAAAGGAAAGTGCAGAATGAATACTGTTGAGTGGTATAAATAATAAAACGATTAACATTGATATAAGATTTATTAAAGGATTTATTTTAAATATCCATGTAATAGTTTTGCTGTAAACGAAATCTTTTTTTAGAAGCTTCCATATGTCATAGTATGTTTGTAAAAATGGCTGTCCTTTTCGTCCCGAAAAAATTGCTTTTGTCCTGTTGGTTATTCCAAAAAGAAGGGGCGATAAGAACAATGCAAAAATAAGATTTGTAAACAAAAATAATTTCATTTATTTTACCCAAGTTTAATTATTAATAGTAATACCATAGTAATAATTATATAAATTATGTAGTAATGCATCTTTCCGTGTTGAATTCTAAGTAATTTATTAAAAGTATTTAAAATAAGTAATTTATAAATTGGTTTATAAAGTCGTTCTGTAAATATGTCATCAGCTGATTGCTGAAAAATGTTGTTTGCAGGAAAATAACCCACCACGGAAGAATAATTCTTTTTTATGCCAATTACTATACTTGCAATTGAAGTAATGGGTTGGACAAATGATGAGGCTGTGTATTGCATTTTTGGTTTTGGTTTAGCATAACCGCAATCCCAGGTTGGTTCTTTTGTGTGAGCTCTTTTTTTAAATACAAAGTATTTAATAATTACAAGTAAGCCTAATGAAAATATAAATAAGACAAAAATTAAGGATATGCTTTTTAATCTCTCTAAGAAAATTGAAAAAATATCATGAACATCTTTTGTGCCAATACCGGAAAATATTACTGCTGGC
>CAZQUK010000353.1:0-3433 GCA_964596435.1 uncultured Oligoflexia bacterium | reverse complement strand
TGCGAAGAAGTTGCCAAAAAACACTTAAATGTTGATCTTGAAAAGCCTGATTTTTGGAAAAGCAGCCTTGATATTATTGAAAGAAAAGTTGCTGTTTTTGAAAACCTTGTAAATGATATTTTAAGCAGTAGGTTATTGCGGCGTTAAGAATAGTGCAATTATGTCACATACATGTCGTGATGGTTTGAAAATCTTATCATTACGTCGTACTATATATTGGTGGTATTGTATTGCACTTTTGAGTGGAGCTATTCGTTTTGAAGTATACAAATATAATTATTTTAGTTTTTTCGCTAGCGTCAGTTTCAACCTGGTTACTAAGCTGTGGGACTGCTGATGGAGTTTCGGATGCTGCAGCAACAGCCACTGCTGCTACTACAACTACTTCATCAAGTGGAAGCAGTTCTAATTCTTGTAGTGGTGGAACGGTTACGGCTGCTGATTTGGTGGGTACATGGACGACAACCGATGAGTGTTTAGCTGGTGGCGGTGTTGGAAGTCTGAAGCGTCAATATGTTTTTACCACCACAACTGTTACAATTACTCTAACTGGCTATCAAAACAGTCCGGCATGTGATGGTGCCACTGGTTATAGAAATATTGTGTATACTTATGATTACACTCTGTGTGGTGCTGCAACAGGTGACAGTAATGCAACAAATATTAATTATACAATAGCTAGCATTGAATATACATCTATAGCTGCTGGTGTAACGGATGATCACAATATTAATGATAGGTGTGGTTTCGATGGTTCTGCAGGAAATGAAGATTGGAGTAGTAATATCCCAAAAGATATAACAGGGAGAACCTGCTCGTCCTCCGGTATTTCATTTATTTTCGAGACAGTGGGGCAGTCAATTTATGATATTGTAAAAATTGATGGAACAACGCTTAATTTTAGTTCAATAATTACAAATTTACCCGCATATTCAAATATGGGGTATACAACTACAAGCGCAAGAGATTCGGCCACAATTAATACAAGCGTTGATTTTGCACAGTAAAAAAAATATCATATATTTAACTAAAACTGAAAAATTGCAGTTAGGCCAAATATTTATGCTATTGCTTTATAATCAGAAAACATAATAGATGCAGGATGAACATTAAGTGCCTTTGCTATTACAATGGATCTTTGCTTTCCGATTTCTATTCTTCCATTTTCTATGGCACTAATATTGGTTTGTGAAATTCCAGTTTCTCTAGCTAAATCAAGCTGAGACCATCCCTTGAGTTTTCTTAGCTCGTGAATAAGCTCTCCTGGTGGAATTACAATATTTTCAGCGGCTTCATTTAAACTTTTTTTATTTTTTATATTCATGCGGTGTTACCTTTAATACAATTATTTCTTTAATGGCCTTTGACTCAGAGTAAATAACCCTATACTGAATACTTAGTCTTGATGACCTGCAATTTCTTAATTCTCCTTTCAACTTTTCATCACTAAAACCCGGAAAATTCTTTAAATTATCTGATCCTCCAAATCTTACAACCGCTACCCAGGCTTTGTATTTGCGTTTTATCTGCTGCGGTAATTTTTTAAGTGCCTTTGCAACGCCCTTGGTTTCATATATCATCCACATTAATTATAATACATATCTTAGGTCGCGCAGAGCTTATCGAAGACCATACGCTTGCACCGTAACTATTCGAATTAATTAACCAATAAGCCACAGCCCGTAATGCTTGACCAAGCACATCAAGTATTGTATATTGCCACCAGGGGAAGACTCGGGGGAGTTATGGAAAAAAACAAAAGGCACGTTATAAATAAAATTGCGTATTTTTTCTTCTTCAGCATTTTGGCTTTTCAACTTGGAGGATGTGTCGGTGGCTCAGATTCAGATAGCGATGACGGAGGAGGTGGTGGTGGATTGTTGGGTGGCCTAATTGGCGGATTTGTGGACCGGGCAAAAAGTTTTCCTGACCCTTATAGTAAATGTGATGCGCCAACTGATGCTGTCTTAAAACCAAACGGATATTTGGTATCTGAAATTCAAACCAACCTGGGTGCCGATGATAATATAGTTCTTGCACTAAAAAAGTTAAATTTAACACCAAGCAAGTGGTGTTACGATTCCTTTATTAATTCCACCTGGAACAATACTCATGGATGGGTTTGTCCGGCCGATGCGGGTAGATGGAGATATTCTCTGCACGGTGATATCTGTTATCGTTTTTATCAAAAATCAAAAACACTTCTGGATGTTATAGTTGAAATAGGTGAAATCGTTGTTAACGTTGGATACCAGTTCATGGTTGTCGTAGCTGAACTCCAACAAATGATGAGCGAAGAGTCCATTTATAACCTCGAAGCAACATTTGAACATGATGATCCGCTAAAAGACAGAAACTGTGAGAAATTTTCAGAAAAAAACATATTGGCAACCTCATGCGTTCAACTTAATTATGTTGCCAAAGATGTGGTGCTTGGTACGGATAATTACGCTTTAGGCAGTGGAGTTAAAAGAATAAATTTTCAAGCAAATGCCTCCGGAGACACAAAAGTAATTTACAGACTTAATTTAATCGATACTCCGATAACAATACAAAAAGGGACAAGAATTCAATACTCCTTACGCACAATAAAAGGAAATAACGTTCTTGTTGGTGTGGAGCTTGAGGATCATCCGGGTGTTTTCAAATATGGAGCAAGTCCAAATGCGGTTTTTTTAAACCATCAGGAATGGAAGGTCTATCCCACAAATAGATTAAGTTGGATGGTTCCTGCAAAGGGGGGAAATTCAGATACATGGGTACATCAAAAAAACCCACGATCCGGTTACAATCATCTAGTAATGGATCTGAGTGACTATAGCGGCAAGCGTATTAAAGACGTTCTGGTTTTGTACCATAAAAGCAACGCTACGGCCAAGGAATCGGAATACGCCTACATTGATGACATTAAAATAAACTATGTAAGACCAGGTGCCGTTGATATCGATTACATGGACGGAAAAATAATGGCAGGGTATCAGGGGTGGTTTAGTGCAAAAAATGACGGCTCCCCTCTTGACGGTCGTTGGTCACATTGGGTTGATGGCACACTGTTTGATCTTGATAAGGCCACAACAGATTTATGGCCCTATTTTTCAGCAAAAGATGTCAATCATACCCCGGTTATGGGTAGAAAAATAAGCAAGGTTTTACTCGATACTGGACTTACAAAAAATAACGGAACAGATGCCATGGTGTTTTCATCTTTTAGCGAAGAGATTGTCGATCTTCATTTTAAGTGGATGCAGGAAAACAATATTGATGGAGTTTTTATTCAACGTTTTGTTTCGCAGCTTTCAAGCCCTGCTTTATTAGAGTTCATGGATGAAATTGTCATAAATTGCATGAAAGCCGCTCTTAAGTATGACAGGGCTATTGCCTTACTATTACCCACAAGTAGGATGCTACATCAGTGCAAGGTTTTAACTCATAT
>CAZQUK010000352.1:0-3491 GCA_964596435.1 uncultured Oligoflexia bacterium | reverse complement strand
GAAAGGGTGGTTTTTTTTGCAATAAGTCGAATACTCGGATGGAAATTTTCAGCCTGCGCTAAAAAATAATTAAAAACATGCACGGCCTTTGAAGATAAACCTATCACCGGTAAACAATTAGGAGGAGTGAAGTATCCTGTATTATGATTTTGAAGATTTTTTTTGCCAAATACCATAGCCGACTCCGTTACCAATAGTTTCGTGCATTGCGCCTTCAAGACCGCGCGACCCAAAACTTCGCAGTAAGTTCTTGCGAATAATTGTTTTCCAATATGGATGACCGATTAATTTTTGCTCGACCAAGTTCATTATCGTTGCCCGACAATTTGCTATATCTTCTAGGGAGGGATATTCATTTCCTTTTAGGTCACAGAAAGATTTTGAGATAATATCTTCAATTACCAACCAGTTAGTATTGCATTTAAGTTCGGGTGCAACAATGTTGAAAATTTGTTTTTCACAAACGTGAATATAATCTTGAAATAAACTTTTCTTTTCCATTTGCTACCTCCAGGTCTTTAAGCTTAAAACTATGGCGGTGTGGAAGTCCAGAAGATGAACAACTAAAACGTGACACCTAACCGGTTACAAGTCACATTTTTTTCTTTGAAACTTCTTTTTGCTGCTTTTTTGCTCTGCTTATTAAACTTCTAATCTGGTTTCCTTGGAGTTTTATCTTTTTTTCTTCGATTTCTAATTCGATTACATGAATACTTGGAGTTACTTTTAATATTTTAATAGGTAATGCATTTCTTCCACTTCCAATTGCCTTTATAATAATAGGACTTTTAATAACAAGATTCTTTTCTTCTATATCATTGTCCTGAAATTCAGACATTACTGATTTTGTATTAAATATAATTCCTTCTTCTTGAAATTCGTTGCAAAGCCGTAAAAAGAATTGTGATTTTAATCCACGTTTTTTTTCTCTTTTACGTTTCCCTTTTTTTGATTGTTCACGACTCTTTTTGAATATAAAGTCGGTATTTTCAAGCAACTTAAATAATGTATAACCAAGACTAAATGTTTTATGCGAATTTTTTTCTTTTAATGCTGTGTCAGCAATAGCAGCAATTTTAGCAATCTCAGATGGTATATATGATTTACCATCACTAATAGCAATATCATCACCAAAATATTCATAAATCATTGGATTAGTATTAAAGGTTACTCGCGGTGACCGCGTTTCACAATCAATTGGTAAATACTTTTTCCAAATATTCCTTGGATAATTATTCTCAGTGAGAATTTCCTCAGCAATTCTCTTATTTAATTTTAGGAAATTTATGCAAACATTTGTATGCTTCTTGGATAGTGACTGTGACATCGAATGTAATGCTGTATTTAAATCATGTAACTTTGAATAAGGCTGTGGTTTCCTAGTTTTACATAATTTTTTTTTCTTTTTCCCCGCCATTCCAAATTCCAATCCAAACTATCTTTGTAAGATAGGTTTGATTTTAATTCTTATTCCTAATTTTTGCCTCGTAAATTTCAACCAACTTTAAGGCTGGCCCAGTTAAAGGTCGCTCACCTATTTCCCAATTTGCCACAGCACCGACAGAAACATAAAATTCTTCGGCAAGTCGCCTTTGTGACCAACCTAAAGACTTTCTCAATTCCATTAATCTTCTAGCGAATTTAGGACGTTTAGATTTTGGTGTTTTTGTATCATGCTTTTTAACCATACTATAAATTTATCCCTTAAATGTCGGAATTACAATACTCACAGCGTGAGTGTTGACATAACACTCATAATATGCTCACTAGGTGAGTGTATATGGGTTATTAATTGTCCCAATATCATGGAAAGGAATGGAACATGGAGTCATATCAAGTAAAATCCCATCACAAAAAGTCTTTGGAAACTTCGCACAATATCCCAGAGAACGAACTAATAGGAGTTTAAGACATGAAAAACTACCCACCAAAGGTTATAAAACTTGATAATTTCGTTACTCAAAATTCAAATACGAAAACACCATTACAAAGTTTGATAAAACACATTTGTAGAGAAACGAATCGAAACAAATTCAATTACAACCAACTAAAATACATTTTTAAGGCTGTTAGAGCGCATTGTGATATCGAAGTACCTACTAAGGGTAGAAAACTCTATGAACTGCCCTCACAGGCTGAGTTAAGGTCGTTTTATTGTGTAATATCGAATCCAACACATCGGTTGCTATTTGAAACACTTGAAAATACGGGCTTGAGAATTTCGGAGTTGTGCAATCTAAAACTACGAAGAATTGATTTTGACTCAAACTGTATTTTTATTAAAGAAGGCAAAGGAAAAAAAGACCGAGTTACAGTTTTAGGCAATAAGTTAAAAGAAAAAATCCTGCTTTACTTACAGGGAAGGAATAACCGATTCTTATTTGAAAGTAATAGGCACACAAAATATTCTACGCGTAGGATTCAGCAACTTTGTAAAAGATATAAAGAAAAAGCAAGAATTGACAAAGTGTTTACAGTTCATACCTTTAGGCACCTTTGGAACACTCGGCTAGCGAAAGCAGGTCTTTCTAAAGAACGCCGCATGATTCTTGCCGGGCATAGTTCTGAGAAAGTACAAGATATCTATACACATTTATCGGTTGGAGGTTTCAAAGATGAGATTATAACAATTTTAGATAAGGATGAATAATTGCTCATTGTGGATGAATTATCAGTATTTTGGACGACTATTCAGTTTTGGCTGAAAAATCCTCAAAAACTTTAGATACTAAAGTATATGAAAAAAACATTTGGTGAAGTTCTTGAGTCTCTTATGAATGAACATAATCTATCTGTTCGTTCTCTCGCAAAAGAACTTAAACTTCCTGCAAAAACTATTCAGGAATGGGTAGGAACACATGGAAGAACGCCAAGACAACCTGAGTCTCTTAAAAAACTTGCCGATTATTTCAAATGTTCAATTCATTATCTTTTGTTCGGAGAACAAGAACCATACAACATAATAAACGAAATTTTAGAAAAGACTGAAATTCATTCGGGATTATATGAAATTTCTATTCGCAAAGTCAAAACCAAACAGGAGTATTCAAGTTGCAAATAATAACGAATTATCTAAGTAGAAACTTTCAAAAACACAATCTTTTCAGGAAGATTTACAGGAGGAATATATGAGCTTTAGAAAAATAACCAGATACATTATTGTTGCCTTGAACATCGTGGCAATTGGTTTTCTTTTTGGTTGCGCAACAATGGAACCAATAAAAAGAAATCACGATGGTGAACTTAAAACCATATTTAATAAATACAGAAATGTCCTTAATCAACACGAATGGGAGATTCAGAAATCTGATAGTGATGGTGGGTTTCTAAAAGCTACCAAGGCTCAAACAAGTATAGGAATTGTCGTTGGAATATTTTCAATAAATGTATCTTGTTCTGATGGTGATAAAATAAATTGTTTAACTAAGATTTCTAGATGTAATACCCCAATTGAGCGAAAAAATCAGGCCGCCTTGCCTAAGTTAGTCTGA
>CAZQUK010000351.1:0-3491 GCA_964596435.1 uncultured Oligoflexia bacterium | reverse complement strand
GTATCTGCGTATTTTAATAAATCTGTTTTTTCTTCCTCCGTAAGGGTGCGCTTCTCTATGCCGTCAAGAAAGGGATTACCACAAAACGCATTCACACTACAAAACGTGAGAATTGTTACGATAATAATATTTATTAATTTAACTAGTTTCATAATAATCCCATTCTTTCGTTATCAGTAATTATTTAGCGCCTTTTTTTTCTTCATATTTTTTAAGTAATTTTTTTACTTCATCTCTTAATTTGCGGTTTTCTTTAAGCATGCTTGCAGGAGTAAGTGTATCAGCGTTTTCAAGCTGTTCTTTAATTACTTCATCAATTCTTGTAATCTCTTCAGCATATTTTGCCTTATGAAGCTCGTCAGAATTCATAACCGTACTTAACCACTGCCCAATCACAACTTTAGTAAATAAATACTGGTAATAAGTTTCAAGAACTCCGGCGGCCCAGATTTTTGAATGTTTAAGTCTTTCAAAAGCAAAATCAACAAATGGTAAATCTGTTAAATTACCACTCTGAATGGCCTCACGATCGGTTGCATAATAATCAAGAGCAATCTGTATTGATTGCTCTAAAATGACCCTTAAAAGTTCCTTATTAAAAGAATTTTTTAATAATCCTTCTGTCACAAGGCCCTCTCCGGTCTCATTTGGAATACCATAAGTAAGCTCAAGCGCTTGGTTAAGAGCATACCTCATTAACAATTCTGTTCTTGGATGAAGTTTATAGGAATTAATAACAGTTTTTCTGATTGCACCAAGATAAATCCCCGACGCTTCATCAACACTTTTACCAACGGCATCCGCAACCGCATTCATGAGTCTTGTTTTTGACGTATCAGCATACTGAAGCAGCACAGCTTTTTCATCTTCCGTAAGTCTTCTGCGTTCGACACCTTCATTAAACGGGTTATCTGGTCTTACATAATCGTTAAAATTTGCCTCATCTTCAGCAAACGCCAATACCGAACCCATTAATGCTAAAATTAAAATTATTTTTTTCATGACTTTTTTTCCTTCCTATTCTTCTTCAAGTTCAAAGCTGCCGTAAAAACAACCCAGTGCTTTTTGATTGATTCTAATAAAACGGAACTTGTAACTATCAGAAAACAACATTCCACCGCTCTTTTTAAATACAACGCCTATTGCTTCAATATTTGAACTCAGTGTTCTGCCGCTTTGGGATGTAAGATCCACTTCTTTATCTCTAATTAAAGATACACCAGGAATAAACTCACTCAGATGATATGAACCACGATACATTTTGTGGCTCAAATAAAAATTTCCGGTTAAAAGATTTGAGGTGAGGTTAATAATTATCTCTGAATCCTCATCCCCTGTAAAATAGAAGTCGCGCCCATCGGCTGGAAATTCAACCCACGCCAAACCAGTCGTTTTTTCGGCTTGAATTTGCTGATCACATTTAGCTTCTTTTTCAGCAAAATCTGTTGGATTAAGAGTTATAAGCACACCACCATCATTATCTAATGACACAAAATCTGAAGTGTAGATTACACGAAGTGCATCATCCGTTGTCATTATGCCAGAAACCATCTGATTAATTTGCATCCAAGCCTGCACACCATCATCTACAATCTCTATTTTATACAGGGCACCTCTTCCATACTCATAACCTTCCCTAATTACTAAGCCATAAAAATCGCTGTATTCTTTTTCACCTATCTTGACTTTTATTTCTTTAACAAAAACTTCGATGTCTTCATTATTTAAAAGCTTTCCCTTATAGTAACCTGGAGTAATTGATGCAGAATAACCTAACGTGGTAATTCCAAATAAAAGTAAGACCATCATCACTTTTATTTTAATTATTGTTTTCATTTTTTTTCCTCCTTTTAATTTCAAGGAGCCAAGAACTTAAAAACCCTTGGCTCCAAAAAAAATGTTTTAATACCTAGAACCTGCACAACCTAATATGCTAACTTCATTTCTTAATTCTCCAATTGCCCAAAACAGATCGTCTCTAACCATTGCTACGGCAAAAGGTTCAGAAATGTAATAAGTTCTGTCTCCGAACAGGTTAAATCTTTTTAATTTGTCATATAATATTTCAAGCTCAACAACGACACATGCATGTTGATAGGCATAAAGCGTATTTCTAATATCATCTGCAACAAATTTTGCAAAAAACTCTGAAATCGTTAAAAATGCTTTCCCATTTCCGATAGGCACAACTCGTGACTCACCATAATTTGTTACAATCTCTGTAAAACGCGTTGCAAATTCAAGTTGCTTGCGGGCATATTCAATAAATTGTCCTTCAAAAGCTCTATAATCAAATTGTTCGGGACATACTGGTGGATAAATATAGTCTGGCCTTCCAGCGTCCCTCCACCTGCAAGCACTATACTGATACCTGTATGGAATATAGTATGGTCTATCAAGAGTCGATTCAACTGCGACAATAAAATCAACATAATCAAATAAAAAATTCAATTTTGACATTTGGGCATGCCTACTACCTGATGGCAGTCTTTGATTCAAGGCAGTCGCAACCACCAAGCCACGATCCACCAAATTTTTTGTAAGTGGTCCACCTGCTGTGGGATCAACAGCTAAAGTCTGTGAAGCTGCAACTAAAGAATCCATTACAATACGCATTGCAAGGTCAAGCCTATTAAATTGCAGTTGCAGTTTTGCCCTTTGCCCCTCGCGCCTTAAAACTCTAATCACTCTTGAGCACCACGCATAAATATTATCAAGCGATGTCGACAACATTGGATTACCTATCATGTCCACACCTATTTGTTGAAGATTATCTGCCTGACTCTGACTATCGCCATTGTCACCGTTATTAATAGTAATTTTGTTTTCTACAATGACTTCTGTCCCCAGAATTTCCTGTTTAAGATTTGCAATATTATTATCCCGCTCACTTCCACTACCTTGTCCAACCTCAGTTCCAGCCGCCAAAGAATTAGCAGTAAAAAACAGCAAACCAATTATTGCCACCATGCTCATATTTTTCTTATTTTTCATTTCCCTCTCTCCTTGTTTGTGTGTTTATTAATTTGTTTTCAGTTAAAAACAAAACTTGTGTGTTAATAGTAATTAACGATGCGCCATCGCCATCTTTTGCACTAAATTCCAGATTTAAAGCTCTTCTAATGTCCTTGATTTTTTTTCTTAGTCTCCCCGCGTCTTCATCTCTAACTGTTAAGGTCAGGGACGACAATTCGCGGTCAGCCAAGGATTCATCAATAAGCGTTGATGTAAGACTTGTGTATTCTTTATGATAATTTCTAATTGCATTATTTATGGTTTCTGAATCAATTGCGATATTCTGATCTGATAAAATATATTTGCCAGTGGTTTCATCTTTTTTAACAAGTTCAAGATTTAATATGAGTTCCCATGCTTCTTTTGCTTGTTTTTTTGTAATACGGTTTTTTAATTTTTTAGCAATCCATTCGGCATCCGGTGTAAAATCCTTCATTACAACAAGTTCACGAACTGCAACAACATACCAGTGACTT
>CAZQUK010000350.1:0-3493 GCA_964596435.1 uncultured Oligoflexia bacterium | reverse complement strand
ATATACTTGAATTAAGAAAATATTATTAAAAAAAAACAAGCAAGTCAAAACACTAAAGAATATGTTTGTTAAATCTTTTATAAAATTATCCCGAACTAACGCCCCACTTTTTAACCCCGTCATAGCCAAAACTTGTTCATCAGATTCCACACGTGCTTTTTCATTGTTTTTTAGAAACTCATCAACTCTATTTACTAAATATTTTTTTTCTGTGATGAGATAATGTAAATACACCTTATCTTCTTCAATTAAATCCATTTTCCCCGGATAATAAAAAACTCCTGGGACATTTTTTTGCAAACCAACCAAAAATGTTGAAGTAAACGGCATCGATATTGTAAAATCACAATTTTGAACTACAAGTTGCGTATTAACTTCTGGTGGAAATATTATAATTCTTTCCTTGTTTTTGTTGATAAATTCCCTAATAGATTCATCAATATCATGATGGGCTTCCCATCTTTTGGGTTTAATAATTATTCTTATGTCAGCATGTAAATTCAAAAGTTCAAATATATCCGAATAAAATCTTTTATGTAAATTACGATTAATAGCAGGGTTTTGTACTACTCTAAGTTTTTCAAGCACATGCTTGTGCACAGGCGCAAGGTCAAAAACACCTATATTAAATATTTTTCTTTCATTATATGTCAAACCATATTTATTACCATATTGATATAATTTTTCTTTTGAAACATTATCTTCAACTAACATTAGCGGGCCAGAAATATGGAACAACTGCTTGCCACGCTGTGGGTGTTTTTCAATAAATATTGCATGCGCTTTATGCCAAACAAAAATATGGTTTGCCTGCAAATAGGAAAACATAGCACAAAAGGCTTTACTGGCAGAATAAAAATAAAGCACTACTGGCAAATTTCTACTTTTAAAAGACACACTTATTTCTGGTTCTTTACTTGCAATAGAGTTTGAATAAATTAGCCCACGAAAATTATATTTTTTAAAAACACTCTCTACCGAAAGTATCTCTAAAAAAGCACGCGATGAAAAAAATAAATATTTTAAAGTCCTATAAGTTTGAAATATTAATAATTTCATCAAACCCAACAAAACAATCCTTTTATCGTCAAAACCTAGCAGACTAAAAACCGTAAAATAACGAATACCTTTTTTTGACCATTCTTTTGCGTCCTTTTGTCTATAAGTTACAAAAATTACATCCTTTTTTTTAATTTCAATGTCGTTCACAAAAAAACCAGCGGAACACAAATGTTCAAAATCCGCACTTATTTCATGGTGCGAACCAACATAGCATATTATTTTATTTTTAATTACGCCCAAATTTTTTGCCCTTCTACTAAAGGCAAATCCACAAAACCTGTAGACCATAATTAATGATCCATAAACCCATCCAAACAGCTTATTCACAATTCCACTAATAAAGCTCCAAACAACCGCATAAGAAAATTTACTGTCCTTAATTATTTTTAAAACAAAATTTTTACCAGTTACAAATAAAAACTCATTTCCATCTATTCCAAATCTAACTTCTTGATTCATTTTTTGAAGAATTTTTACTGACAATGCACAATCAATAAATCTTTCCAGCGATAACTTGAGTATGTAATTTGAATAGTCATATTTGTTGTTGCTAATTTTAAAACTATAATTTTTATTAAGATCTTTTTCACGATAAAAAGAAACTGCCTCTTTTACCGTAGCTGAGTATTCCTTAGAAGTAAGATCTGAAACCCTAAGTTGGGTAATACCCCACTCACCTATCCTCTTACGTCTAAAGCAAACAACCCTGTAAAATGGCCTCAAAAAAACCACAACAAAAACCCACAATAGCGGGTTAATTTCACGAAAAAAATAATAGGGTTTGGACCGATTATTCAATAAATTTTTAAGGTTTCCTAAAATACTCATAATCCCTTTTTAGGCATTCTACAGCGTAATTTATTCCACCAAAAACGTCCATGAGTATAAACTTAGTGTCTTTAAATACAATTTCTTTTAATAAGTTTCTTTCTTTTAGTGGATTTATTAGCTTGTTAAAATTAAAGGCAGGAAGTGGATACTTTTTAAGCTCAACAAAATCCCTTTTCCCATCGCTATCCACAACAAATGCCTTAAAATTATTTTCATACAAGTATGGAACATCTGCTAAAAATTCTGATAAGTGAATTGCACTACAGCTAGTTAAATCAACCCCCAGCATTAATGAATAACCTTTTTCTAAATATAATTTATGCAAAGGACTCCCCACCCCTTCTGATTCATGAAGCGGATGCTTCGACGTAAAATACTCTGCAAGCCTACCTTTTGCAGCAATGGATTTAACTGGATGTTTGCTTCTACAAACACCAGGATAAAGCATAAAAGCATCCGGAACCACACCGCGCCCCCTTATTGGTGTTGTTTTAGCGTCAAAAGGTTTCATGTTATTTCTAATGGTTTCAACCCAATCACAAGGGACTGGAGGGTTTTTCCACTCGGAAGGATCAGTTATCTGACTTGTATTGGCAGAAACAAGGACAGTACCACCCCCACCTACTACATTAAATAAAGCATCAATTACGTCATTTGCGCCATTTACCACATAACCAAGCTTACTCATTGATGCATGTACCATAATATGCATCCCACTTTTAACACCAAGTTTAATAAAGGCATTTTTTAATTCGGATTCTGTAGTAATGTATTTATGATTTTGAGGCATAACGCTACCTCACGGTCCAACCGCCATCAACAACAAGGCATTGTCCTGTCATATATTTTGAACTATCTGACGTTAAAAACACAATAGCTCCAGCTAAATCTTCAGGGCGCCCAATTCTACCCATGGGAATAATTTTTTCTAGCCGCTTAATAAATTCTGGATCTGTTCCAGGTTTTGAAAATGCTCCTGGCGCAATTGCATTACACCTAACTCCATCTTCAGCTAAGAATGATGATAAATATTTAGTTAACCCCATTAGCCCAGATTTTACTGCTGTATACGTTGGCTGGCTTAAGTACTTTTTCCATTCACCTTCATAAAGTTTTGGGTTTGGAGCAACAAAAGAATACATGGAGCAAACATTAATTATGGATCCTTGTCTCTTTTTTAATGAGTCTAAAAATGGTTCAACAGTATCCATGGCCCATCTAATTCCAGATTCAAGTGCAGTACCCCACTGTGCATTACTTAGTGTATCCCACCTACCTTCGCCACCAGTTTCAATGTTGGATTTCCCAAAATTTATGGCGTTATTAATAACCGTATCAATTTCTACATTACGTGCTAAACTTTCTAACCTTAATTTATACTGATCAGACTGCGACATATCAATATTTATAAAAGTTAAATTGGCATCAAAATATTCTTTTTTTATTTTTCTAATGAATTCTTCAGTGGCAGGATTTGAATCAACCAAAAAAACTGAGGCGCGTTCACTTACAAGTGCCCTGACGTAGGCCTGCCCCAACCAACCGCCGGCACCAGTAACAAGAACATTTTTTTTTGAAAGATCAAATAACTGGGACATTT
>CAZQUK010000349.1:0-3502 GCA_964596435.1 uncultured Oligoflexia bacterium | reverse complement strand
CCGTTATATTAGGTTCAAACTATTAAACGGTTGCACTTCAGATTTGAAGTCGGGTCATATATCATTATTTATTATTTGATATCAAGCAGTTGCGCCGTGCTGGAGTTTTCTGGCCATCCCGCTAAAAACCATCCCAGCCACTATTTCCTGAAGTGCACTCATTATATCAAGCTCAGGATCGAGCCGCTTTCCAATACCTTCAACCGTAATAAGCGCCATAAAAACCATTGCGTAATCGGCATTCAATTTTAAATTATGCTTCCACACAAGCTCAAAAAGTTCTTTGAAAATTAAAGACATTTCCATTTGGCTTATGGTGGTTTTTAGATGCTTCTCTATTATTGCATCAAGATCAGAAACATATAAATTCCAATCAAGTGTGTCTGTATGATAACAGGTTTTTATAAATACCTTAGCCGTTTCTTCAGCACTGCCGTTAACAAGCGCCACTATTAGATCCAGAAGCACCTTTTGCACATCATCCGGTAATTTAGAAGTGAGTCCAAGATCAATAAACACTATTTTATTACCCGGTAGAATAAACACGTTTCCAGGATGCGGATCACAATGCAAAAAACCATCGATAAAAGACATTTTTATAAGTGCTTTTAATCCAAGACGAGCAATAACCTTTGGGTCAGATCCAACCAACTCAGGTTCATCACCCCTTGCTCCCTCAATTAATTCCATACCAAGCACACGGCGCGTGCACATTCCTTCAATTAATTTTGGAAAACCAATATCAGGTTCGTTAATAAAATTAGAAGTGAATTCCTTATTATTTTTAGCTTCAATTGTAAAATCCAGTTGTTTTTCGAGCGCAACACCAACTTCGTCAATGCTTTCAGTAGTGGACAAATTTTTGAATCTTGGAATTATTTTTTCAAGAGATGCAAAAAACATTCTTAAAATAATAAGATCCTTTCTTGCTCGCTCATGCACTGCGGGTCTTTGAACCTTAATGGCCACTTCCCTACCGTCACGCATAACTGCTCTGTGAACCTGCGCAATGGAGGCCGATGCAACAGGTGTTTTTTCAAATTTCCAAAAAAGTTTTTCAATAGGCTCGCCTAAATCCTCTTCGATAATTTTTTTTACATCACTAAATTTAAATGGCGTTACTTTATCCTGAAGAAGTCGTAGTTCAGTTGCAATTCGGCTCGAGACCAAATCGGGCCTTGTACTTAAAACCTGTCCAATTTTAATAAACGTTGGCCCCAAATCCTCAAACACATTTGCAAGCCTTCGGCCCTTCAGCTTAAGGCGCCTTTTTAAAATCAGACGCCCTGCAATTGGAAGGTTTTTTAACAACTGATCTGAGGAATAAACAAGTGTGTGCTTACTTAATGTTGCACTAATTTCAAATAAACGAAAATACAGCTCTCCAAGAAGAATTGGAGAGTTAAATGCACTCTTAACAAGCTCCTTAAGATTTTTTGCTAAAAAACTTTCTGGAATAAAAAACAAAGGACCCAGTCTGTAGAGTTTTTCAATCATAATTAACCCAATGCATAAAATCTGGTACTAGCAATTGACTATACAATACGTCATTTATAAATAAAGCATAAATGCACCGCAGCTTATACATTTATTTCATAATTTCACGCTAAAACCATTTTTTCGTGAACTAAATTTAGAATGTAACAGATGCCAGAAAATTTAGACTATTCAGGAACCTCATCTAGAACTTCTTCTTTAAAATCGCCATTTATCCATGAGTAAAGCTTACGCTTTCCTTCAATCAAGGTTTCAATATGCGCAGGACGGCTCCAGATTTTAGATATGGCACTTAAAGTTGCACGCGGTTTTGGTAAAACCCTCTTTTTAACCTTTTTATGTGGAAAAAAAATCATTCAAATATGTCGTTTGGTTTTTTTTGGAGATCTTTCAAAAAGAAACTCGTTAAAAGTTTATTGCTGAAAATTGGGTTTTTCATTGGCGACTATTTAGGCAACCTCGTAAGATGTTTCCATAATATTTTTTCTTTTGGGTTTTGGAGAATGAATACCAAACTCAATGAGTTTTTGAGTAAGATGTGATCTGTCCATCTGTAGTTTTCTCGAAATGGTTGAGATTTTTCCATTTTCTTTTGTGTAAACATCTATTAAATACTTCTTTTCGAATTCAACGACTCTGTCGTAAAAGGTTTTATTCTCAGAGAAGAATTCTTTGCCTTGTTTTGTTTGAGAAAAGTTAGAGCTTGTTGCAAATTTTTGTATATCGTTTGAAAGGTCACTAATTTTGATTATGTCACCATCTGTCATTGTTGCCACGTAACCAACCATGTTTTTAAGTTCACGAATATTGCCTGACCATGGGTATTCTTCAAGTACTCTCACGGCTTCGTTTGAAAAAATAAGTTCATTTTTATTGCAAATATCCTGGTTTAGAAAGTGTTCGATTAAAACCGGAATATCTTCAACTCTTTCTTTTAGAGGTTTGATGCTAATTGGTATTACGTTTAATCTTTGATAAAGATCTTCTTTGAATTCACCTTTTTTTACCATTTCATCCAGGTTTTTGTTTGTTGCTACGATAATTCTAAATTTTAATGGAATAGTTATTGTGCCACCGATTCTTCTGATTTCTTTTTCCTGGATGACTCTGAGTAATTTTGCCTGAATATCGAGTGGCATGTTTCCTATTTCATCAAAGTATATGATGCCGCCGTTTGCTTGTTCAAAAAGTCCTTTTTGTTGTCTGTCTGCACCGGTGAAGGCTCCTCTTTCGTGACCAAAGAGCATGCTTTCGGCAATGGTGCTTTGTATGGTTGAGGAGTCGACGGCTACGAAGGGCTCGCTTAGGTTTGAGGGGAGGGCTTTTCTTATCATTCGGGCTACTATTTCTTTACCCGTACCGGTTTCGCCATGAATGATGATGTTAAGGTTGTTTTGTTTAACCTTTTTGATTATACGACGAAGATCTTGAATTGCTTCGCTTTTTCCGATTAATTCGTGATTGTTTCTGGGGCTTTCTGGGGCCTGGTTTTGGGTTTTTTTAATAACTAATTGATCTATTAATTGCATATACTGCCGCCTTTCTCTTTTATTAAAGATATTAATTAAATTCTCTTAAATTTTTGGATTTTGTACTTGCAGTACTTGCAGTACTTGCAGTATTTGCAGAGAACCGATATTTAATAACCCAAGATTAGTCTGTTATCACATAAGGGTTCATGCTTATTGCAAGTGTGAATCCTTTTTTATTTCATTATTTATCCTGTTCTTTTGGGGGAGCCGTTTCCGTCGTTTTTGGACTCGTGTTCACAAATAAGTTTTGTCTTACTAATTGTATCAATCTTTTTATTACCATCAGATCCATCTCCAGGAGAACCTAAAGTAATAGTGTTCATTGAAGCAATCAACAATATAAGAACTAAGATTTTTAATTTTTTCATGTTTACCTCGCTGGTGGGGCTTATATTGTTAAAAACATATTGCGTCAATAATAATTAAGTTATAATTATTTACATGCTAAGATCAGTGCATTAAAATAAGTATTA
>CAZQUK010000348.1:0-3519 GCA_964596435.1 uncultured Oligoflexia bacterium | reverse complement strand
ATCCGTTCCAAAAAGTTACTTGGAGTATTAAAATAATATTTGTGAAGTTCATTGAAGAAAGGCTCACCTGGTAGGGGAGAAAATTATTATTATTTGAAGTCCTGTATTTTGAAAATTGGTACCAAAATAGGGGGAGTAGGAATGCAAAAACTCCAGCAGCATATTGTGTGTAGTAAGAAATATAGTCAGCAAGATGATTATTGGCAAAAATTGCAATTCTATCAAATTTCCAGACAGCCTCAGGGGTACAAACGTCAGCACCTTTTGTGCATTCAAGTCTAATTATTAGTTCCTTAAAATAAAAATTAATTAACCAAACAGTTAGTGGAACAATTACTAGTAACCAGTCAATCCAGGTTAATGACGACAAAGATGTGAGTTTTTTTCTAAGTTGAAATTCCACTACTATAACATTAACGTAAGTTTTTAAATCTTTCGAGCGATAAAGTACAATAATGCCAAATATTTCACTGAATCTGAATTTCTATAGCTTCAAGCTTATTAAGAAGTGCTGATATTTGACCCCCAAGCGATGGCGCAAGGTACTGGAGCATAGCTAATTCTTCACTCAAGCAGGAACAAAGCGACTCGAGGCTTGTACGACTTTGTGGTAGTTTATGGGTGGTTTCAATAGGAAATAAATCTTCTGGAATTGAGGTTTCCGTAACGTTTTGAGGCGATAGTGTGTCGTTATTTTTTTGATTATCAGCATAAGATTTAATTAAACGCTCACTGTTTTCTTCTATCCAGAAAACTTTCTTTTTATACTCTGTTAAGAGTTCAATTTGAATTTTATAAAGAAGCTCTCTTGGTGAGCGTTTTTGTGTTTGAAAGTAATTAATAATTGCATGTGAAAGACCAACAGTGCTGCCAATTCCTAAAATTTTAAGATGTGCAATTTTGGAGCGAGGCAAATTCGTACTAACAGAGGTTATTATATTTTTAAATCTTTCAATGCCTTTGAGTCCCGAACTTCTTGCTGACCAGACACCTTTAGCAATGCCAAAAGTGTAAGCAATCGATGCCATAAGAAATATATCGTCAATTACAGTTACAAGAGCATGTTTAGAATTATTAGCATTTATTTGTGAAAGTGACTTATTGTGTATTGTCATTATCAGCTGTTGAATAACTTGCCTGTTTGCAGGTACCTGTCTGTACTCAGCAAGGAGGTTTAGTATAACTTCATTGAAAATATCGGCCTCTTGTATTGATATTAAATCGCCAAGTGCCCCATAAACTTCTTCAGCGGTGATTTGGTTTTCTTGTGAATTTTGATCCTTGTCTTCAAGAAAAATACCCTTATCAGGATACGGATTTAGTAAAAATGGCAGTGCATCTTTAATGGCAATTTGGATTTCGTTAGCAGAAAAAAGCGATTCTGTGCCGTTGTTAGAATAAACAACTACTGGTTTTGCTAAAAAAAACAGCATAAAACTAATAAAAAAATAATTTGTTAGTTTATTGTTTTGTTTTTGAAATATATTCATCAAAAAAATCCTTTTGGGCCGTTTAGTATTACGGCTGTTGCAGGTTTTTTAGTTTTCACATATTCATCTTCAAGGTTTAAGGCTAATAACACAAGATTTTCGTGTGACAGTAATATTCGTGTAAGATATGCAATGTGACTGTCCAAATAGGTTTTGTTAAATAATTTAAGATTTATTATTGCGCTCGCAATTAAATGGGTAGGGTCGTTTTTGATTGCAAGTCTTGTGACTTCAAAGTTTTTATTTTCGCTTTCAAGGTCAAAACATTCACCATTTAGAAAATTATTGTCATAAATTGAGTCAATATAATTTTTTATGATTGAATTTGTCTCAGATACGGCTCTTATGGAATTTATATTCTCTAATTCCATAAGAGAGTTTTTAAATTCAACATTGGCCATAAGCTGTTCTTTTGAGGCAAGTATGTATGCCTGTGTGATACTTTCCAAAAGAATATTGGCGTCTTTTAAAACTTCATCATCATTGCCGTTATAAGCGTTATAAGACAGTTTGCTGTAGGTGCTGCTTATACTGTCTTTAATTTTATTTAGTGAGTATTCATTTAATAACCAGTGGGCGCCTTGTTCTATGCCGTATCCTACGGCAAAACTTAACACAAGGCCAATGGGGTTAAGACGCACAGGCGTTGATGCTTTTTGTAAATATGGCAGGTACTCAATTGCTTTATAGGTTATTAAGAAAGCAGTAGTTGAAATTCCCATTGTAATTAACTCTTTTAGTGCTTCTTCTTCTTGTATGCTTCTTTCATCAAAAGTGGGTAGCACTCCAAGGTTCATGATTAAGGCAGGAGCGGGTGGTGAATCGTACGTTTTATCAAGCGCAAAAGAAGTTGCAATACCACTTGCGGTTGAAACAAGAACAGGAATTGCATATCTCAAATACTTAAAATATTTTGGGGTATTTTCAGGGTGATAAAGCAGACTTGCACCATATGCAATAATTCCAACACTAATTCCAGCTTTAATACTGATGTTAGTTTTTTGGGAACTTGACATAAAGTCGTTCTGGAAATTATTTTCCCAGTGTAATTGTAACTGACGGGCCAAATCAAATACTTTTCCAGAGTGTTTTGTGGTTAAAGAATCTAGGTAATTTAAGGCTTCAACATATGAAGAGGTGCTTGTTGCTTTACTAAACAGTCTTGCTTGAATTTTGCTTGCAATTATTGCTTGTTCGAGCTGTGTTTTTGACACCATGTATGAGTTTATTAAAGAACGGAAATCTGTTTCATAATACATTTTAAATGCATATACATAATTCGATGTAAGTATTGTAAAGAGCATTAGTGTTAATATTTTTGTTTTATGCATTATAAGCCTCCTGTTATTCCGAAGTAAAAAAATGGCAGATCAAAGAAAACAACTTGTGCTATAAAAAAACGACTATTAAAAGAATATGAACGACTGGCCTGATTAAGTGTTTGAAAGTCACTTAGGCCGTTTTGTGTGTCCGGTGAAGTATAAAAGCCACCTTCCAAATCATTTTTAAGAAATTTTATATTTTGAATGTCTTGATATTGTGAGATGTTTTGTACAATAATTACACCAAGGATGGAATGCCAGTAAGTTTTGATCCATGGTGCAAAGGTGTTTTCAAAAAGTACTATATAAGGTGCGGCACGTTTGATTGTAAATTTTCCAAGGTGCATTAGTATTATACCGCCAAACCCCCAGTTCATGTAGCTACCAGTATTGCCACCCATTATTTGTGTGGATAATGATTCGGCACTGCTGGCTTCAACAAAGTCACTATAAAGTTTTTCAAATTCCGGAAAATTAGATAGTTTATTTTTTAAAAGTGACGAACCTCTGATAAATGTTTCAAGCTCTTGTGGGCTTTTGGCATTTGAAATAAGTTTAAGCTCTTTAATAATGTTGGCGCGTAAAGTTTTTAATGCGTTTTCTAATATTGGTGTGGCGTGTTTTGTACGCTCAGGGGTGCATGCATTAAGCGGGGGTACCCTGTTAAGAGCCTCATAAACATAGTGTTTTTTTTCAATAATTGTGTT
>CAZQUK010000347.1:2521-3546 GCA_964596435.1 uncultured Oligoflexia bacterium | reverse complement strand
GCCATTTAGGGACAAAAAGGCCTCATCAATTGAATAAATTTCCATTTCGGGAGTAAACTCAGAAAGAGTTTTCATTACTCTTGAACTTAAATCACCGTATAGAGAATAATTTGAAGAAAAAACAGCAACATTATGTTTTTTTAGAAGTGTTTTGTAGTTATAAAACGCTGCTCCGACCGGAAAAATATTTTTAATGTCATTTGTGCGAGAGACAATACATCCGTCATTATTTGAAAGTACAACGATGGGCGTGTTTTGCAGATCTGGTCTGAACACCCTTTCGCAAGAGCAAAAAAACGAATTACAATCAACAAGTGCGAATATGTTTTTATTCATTTTAAATTATGAATAACATGAAGGGCCACGCCCCAAACAAAAAAGTCCTGTTCTTCTTTTATTTCAATAGTCTTATATTTGATATTTTCTGCCTTAAGAAAAATTTTGTCCTTATGTTTTATTAAACGCTTTATTGTAAATTCACCATTAATTACGGCAAGGACGATGCTTCCGTTTTTTACTTCGCAAGAGCGATCAATTATTAATAAATCCCCCTCAAAAATTCCGGCATTAATCATTGAATCGCCATTAGCACGGACAAAAAAAGTGGCTGCAGGCTTTTCTATAAGATGTTCGTTCAGGTCCAAATGTCGCTCCAGGTAGTCATCAGCAGGTGAAGGAAAGCCTGCTGATACTGCGGAAGAGAAAACCGGGAGCATTACGGTGGACTTCGTTTTTGGAGTAATTGGTTTGAGTTTAGTCACTTGAATATAAAGTCAAACGTATATCACAACTAGTCAATGAGAATTACAAGTGTTGAAGTTGTAAGGGCTTTTTGCGAGTGGTTAAAAAATATAATGTTTGTTCCCGCACTGCATCTTAGCTGTTGTGGCGTGGGATACGTGGATTTTTGTTTTTTAAATTTTGTCATAATGGAGGGTTTATCACTTTAAAATTGTGTGTCTTAATTAATGGATATGGCAATTCTGTTGAACAGAATAATTAATCAAGCAGGGGGACTGCGGTAT
>CAZQUK010000347.1:0-2511 GCA_964596435.1 uncultured Oligoflexia bacterium | reverse complement strand
ACTATTATACAGAAGGAAATATTGGGGAGCTTTTTTTGAAGAGTTAAATGGATGGTTGTTAAAGTGGCCCTACAAAGAAGGTGGGTTGATAATAATTGGTTCTAGCGGAGGGTATTGCTTGGCTGATGGGTTTATAAAAAAATATGATCCTGTCATATTAGTAGATCCAGATCCGCTTGCTGGAATAATCTTCAGAAAATTGCATAAAAGCAACAAAAATATTATTCAAAAAAATATAGATTTATTCTCTCAAGATTCAGATCCCGCGCGGAAATTTCTTGATGATTTCAAAGGTTATGGCGTTTTGTTTTCAAATATTCTAGGCCAAATTGTTTTTATAAAAAACTGCAACTGTGGTCAACAAAATATAAAAAAATCATTGAGCGTTATAACCAAAAATCGTGCGTGGTTAAGTTTTCATGATCGTTTATCTGGTTTTGTAAAACCAAGAATTCAAGGGACAAACAATGTAAAAGGAGAGTTGCCCAGTAACAAAGATCTGCTTAATAGATTTTATACTGGCGAGGAATATGCAAATAGAGAATTAAATGACCACGAAACAGAACATTTGTTTCAATTATGCAAAGAAAGGTATTATTTTACCTGGCAAATTAGTCCGGGTTATTATCACCTAATTGAGGGTTGTTCTAATGATGGCTCATCGTGACGGAAGAATACGGAGCAGAACCCTTGGACGATGTACATTCAATTACGCTCAAAACTTGTTAAAATCCTCTAGAAAAGCTTTGGCAATAGCAGTAAAAAATGTAGACATGAAAACCCGACAAACTACGTTGAAAAAATTACTATCGGATGAATTATGATGGAACCGCACAAAGAACTGAATGTTGTAATCATGCCGACTGGCTCGCTAACGCTCGAATGGGAAAACACTGGAAATAGTATTGATAAGAGTCAACAAAAATTGCAGGATGAACTTTATAAGCATTTCTTAAGAGATCCGGATTTTTTTATTTTATTTTTAGGATTTTGTGACAAATCGGTTCCACTTACTCCAACACTTAGCTTCTGGAGAAAATTCGCAGGTCTTTATACTAAAAAATTGATTTTAACTCCAGATTTGAACATTTTACGAGACAAGGTAAGCGTTGTATTGGAGTCAACCCTGTTGACAGAAGTTCTTGACAGTGCTCCATTAATGAACGGTCTTGAATATCTGAATATGGATGTTCTCACTATTTTGTGGGCAAAGCTCCATACAAAATTCCAGCATGAAATTAAAAGTTTCACTGGTACGGTCGAAGATTTAATTGCCACATACAGTCCGAATGTACATCTTGTGGGCCGAATCTATTTTCATTTGGTGGAAAATAAAGATACCGAGTTCCCCTTTGCTTTTCTTGCCACTTATTCCACTTCTTTGCTTAAAGATGGGAAGGCCAAACACCTTCCCCTGAAACATGCATTAAGTGAATATGGTGAAAAAAGCGATAAATTGTTGGAGCTTCTTGTAACAGTAGAGCTTGCGGCGAAAGATAGTCCCCTCATCTCTTCGCTTCTTGAATCCGGAGAACTTTTTCATCCTCTGGCATGGTTGGCTAAAGACGCTTTCCAGTTTTTAAAGGAAATTCCAATTTATGAGAATGCTGGCATTTTATGCCGGATTCCCAACTGGTGGAAAGGTAATGCCGCGAGAATAAAATTGAATATCGAAGTTGGTGATAAGAAACCTTCACATGTTGGGATGGATGCCCTTGTAAATTTTAATGTAAATCTTCACCTTGATGGGGCGGAGATCTCAGAAGATGAAGCCAGGCACCTTCTTCAAGAGTCAGAAGGACTTGCTTATATAAAGAATAAATGGGTGGCAGTTGATCCAGAGAAATTAAGGCAGACCCTTGATGCCTATAAAAAAGCTCAGGATCTTATTGATAGCGGGGCCATGAATCTTCGTGAAGCTCTTCGCTTGCAGTTAGCTCCAGGTAAGATTCTTGATGTGGAGGAAGAACGGGATGATGTAGGAGTATCAAATGGTGAATGGTTGACTGACGTTATAAAAAAATTACAGAACCCAAGCCTAATCGCTACAATTAAGACCGCTTCAAGTTTTACGGCGAGTTTGCGACCGTACCAACAAAAAGGACTCGATTGGCTTTATTTCCTGCACTCTTTGCAATTTGGAGCTTGTCTTGCCGATGATATGGGCCTTGGAAAAACCATCGAACTCCTGGCGTTTCTGATAACAATGAAGGATGGAGCCTGTAAGCAAAAATCATCTTCGAAAAATTGTAAAGCGAGCCTTTTAGTTATCCCCGCGTCGCTGATTTCAAATTGGATCAACGAAATTCACCGTTTCGCACCGACATTGAATTATTATATTGCACACCCAGGTTCAAAAGACTCTCAAAACATGCAGGCACTTGATGAAAAAGAGCTTGGAAAAATTGATCTTGTCATAACAACCTATACCATGGTTCAAAAATACGAGTGGATAAAAAAACATTTCTGGAATTATGTTGTTCTGGATGAAGCCCAGGCTATAAAGAATCC
>CAZQUK010000346.1:0-3582 GCA_964596435.1 uncultured Oligoflexia bacterium | reverse complement strand
CCTGAATTTCATCAAAAAAAATAAGTGTTTTTTCAGGATCTATGGAATTTTCTGATGCAACTGAAAGGTCACGGACAATTCGCTTAGGGTCCAGATCCCTATCAAATATTGTTTTGTATTTTGATTCTTTTTCAAAATTGATTTCAAGATAATTATCAAATTCCTTGGAAAGCTCTCTGGCTAAAAATGTTTTTCCTACTTGTCTTGCCCCTCTAAATAAAAGAGGCTTTTTTCCTTTTGAGTTTTTCCATGTTTTAAGATTGTCTAATATTATCCTATACATATCAATATGATACAACGTTTATGGTTATAATACAAACATAATTATCTGTTTTTTGGCTATTATACAAACTATTAATTTATAAACATGGCTAATATACAGACTTATGGGCTTAGATTAACCCACACGCAAGCCTTAAACAAAAACCTTCAATTATATTTTCATATTAATAAGTCGCTTTTATATGATATTATCGAGTTATGTATTCGAGATACTTAAATATTATTAACCTACTACGCAAAGGGCAATCTGTTCTTTTAATTGGTCCAAGAGGTAGCGGTAAAAGCGTGCTTTCAAAAGAGAGCCTAAAGCTTTTAGATGTTTATATCGAAATAAATCTTCTGCAATCTGATAATTACTTGAAATACCTTAAAGCACCAGAAATCCTAAGAAAAGAGATTATCACATTAAGAAAAAACACCGCAGCTGGTAAGACCGTCACAGTTTTTATTGATGAGATACAAAAGATCCCCACTCTCATGGATGAGATTCACTGGTTAATTGAAAACCAGAATAATGTTAACTTTATCTTGACCGGATCCTCCGCTAGAAAGCTCAAAAGCAAAGGGGTAAATCTGCTAGCTGGACGGGTAATTCTTTTAAACCTTTTCCCATTCACCCACACTGAGTTAATGGATGACTTTGAACTTTCAAGTGCATTAAAATACGGAACCCTGCCGCTTGTTTTTCAAAAACCAGATAACGAAACAAAGGAGCTAACTCTTCATACTTATACCGAGACATATCTAAGAGAAGAGATTAAAGAGGAAGCACTTGTAAGGAAAATTGATACTTTCGCGCGATTTCTCGATGTTGCAGCCCAGATGAACGGTGAAATTATAAATTATTGCTCACTTGCCAAGAAGATTGGAGCATCAGATCAAACGATTAAAGATTATTATCAGATCCTGTATGACACATTAACAGCTATTCCAATTCCTGGATGGCACCGCTCTGTACGCAAGCAAATCACAAAAAGCCCAAAATCATATTTTTTTGATTGTGGCGTTGTCAATTCACTAAGACGGGAACTAAAGGACGAAATAAACCTGAATTCATTTCGTGGCGGAAAACTGTTTGAGACATTTGTAATACTGGAAATATATCGGCTTAACCATTATACACAAAAAAACTTCCAGCTATATCATTGGAGAACAAATGACAATCAAGAGGTTGATCTGGTATTGCAAAAAAATAGTTTTTCCCAGCCTATTGCAATAGAAATCAAATCTTCTGATAAGATTTTTCCGGATGACCTAAAACATATCCGCAAATTCAAGGAAGAAGAACCTGAGGCAAAACTCATCATTCTTTCAAATGTTTCACATCCATTTGAAGAAGATAACGTTGAAATCCATCCATGGAGCGATGGAATAAAAAAAATATTTGAATTAGGCTAGAACACCTCCTTTTCCAGACGCCCAGCACAACAAGACGCCAGTGTTAAATCCATGACCCGAATTGAAAAATAAAACAAATGTTAATATTAATAAAAGGTTACGCATATTAAGTACTCCAAATATTTATTCGACATTTTTTTATTTTTTTAAAGCCAAGTTGCGGTGCGCCAGGCCTCAGATGGAATATTAGCCTACCCTTTATCAAAAAGTACTTGGGACACATTCGTATTAGCTCACAAACAGATGGCCTGCGTTATTTACTAAAAATAGGTTTATTCCGATTATATATATGGATGAAAACGTTTAGTTGTAGGCACATAAGCGTTATTGGTTTTGTGTTTTTTGCATTATTCTTCTTCTTTTGTCTTGGAAGCAGAAGTATTTATGCAAAGTATACAGCATGCACGATAACCATTAACTCAGATGATGAAGCAAAACTTTTTAAGAGCAAACTTCCAGAATCAGATTTTGATTTTCTTGAAATTGTCCCGGGCTTAGGGGCCAGTAATAAAACAGATGGTGGTAATAACGTTACGGGCTGGTTGGGGAGCGCTTGTGCAAAGCTTAAGGCAGAAAACAAAACATGTGATATTGTGATTATTTCAGGTCATTTTGGAGGTTCGTTTTTTGGAAGTTCAGGAAAAAGACTTAGTGTTGAAACCCTAGAGGAGATGGGTTGCAATAACGCGTGTCCTGGAATTATGAATACACCAAAAGAGGTGTTTCTTTTTGGGTGTAATACACTTTCAGGAAAAGATGCAGACGCAAGAACACCAGCAGAGTATCGTGCAGTTTTAAGAGAAGAATATAATGAAGATGGACAAAGAATATTTACAGATTCACAAATTGAAGAGATTGTAGCATTTAGGTATTCAGCATTTGGTATGTCAAATTACAACAGAATGAGCAGGGCCTTTAGTGAAGTACCTTATATTTACGGATTTGATTCAGTAGCACCAAGCGGAAAAAACGTTAGACCATCACTTATCACTTATTTGAATTCTGTAAAAGATTACGCTAAACATCTTGAGAAAATTGAGACTATGCAAGCAGCTATCAGGAAAAGATGGGATAAAATACCTGGCAGTAGCCAAGCAGTTTTTTGAGCGTTATCCACCAGATAAATATGACGAGGATGCAAAAAACCAATTTAACGTAATTGCCACAAACGAAATAATTCGAGAACGATTTCAAACGACATTATCTGCTCTTAATGAAGTACCAGCCTTGGCAATGGATTTGGTAGATTTGGGTGAAGAATTATCATTTTTAACGAGTGAAGACGCGGCAAAAAGAAGAAATGAAATTGTAACGAATTTAATAAATGCAGGAACGATTGAAGCAAAAGATCTGATTTGCAGCAAAGAAGAATTTATTGGATTTGACGCTAGTCAAATAAAACAAAAGTCGTATCAAAATGTATACTCCCTAGAAGCGTTAACATGTATGGTACCAACGCCAATGGGACTTGATAAAGATGCATTGATTGAGGCTTTAAAACATAAAGATCCAAATGTAAAAAGAAAGGTAAAAAGAATAGCAGCCTGGCTTATTGGTGCGTCACACAACGAATATACAGAAAATGAAAAAACTAAATTAAGTATAGCTTTACTTAATCTTCTTGAATCTAGTGAAGATAATCTTACTTTAGGGAAGATGGCAGCTTGGGCTATTCATAAACTCAAGCCATCAGATCCAAAAACACTAAAGAAACTTATAAAATATCTAAAACATAATAATGAATATATTATTAGAAGAGATATTCTATTAGCGTTTTTACAATCAGATATTAAAGATGAAGAAATATTAAGTGCCCTTGAAGGAGTGGCAAAAAATGATCGGGACAGCATTAGATCTCTTTTGTGACTATTCGTTCTATATTTAAATAATACTCAGAAATCA
>CAZQUK010000345.1:0-3583 GCA_964596435.1 uncultured Oligoflexia bacterium | reverse complement strand
TTTGGTTCTTTCTTTTTCCTTCCTAATAAACGAATATAGTGTAAGCGATCAATTAGCTGATTACGGTTAGATAAATATGTTTCCATGTGCGAGTAAAAATCATTGTCCTTAAATTTACTAATTTCTAAAAATTGATCAAACAAATAAAGCGAGCTTTGAAATAGTGCAATTGAGGACTTATTAAGCCGCCTTTTTCGTACTCACAATCCTGAAATCATATCCCAAGGCAAAAAGAATATTAAGAAGAATATCAAAAGTAATTTTTGCCGTACCAATGCCAGATTCGATCTGTGCAATGCGGCTTTGAGTAACTTTTATTTTTTTTGCAAGCGCAGCCTGTGAGATACCATCTTTCTTTCGGGTCTTTACAATAAGTTGGATAAGTTTTTGTTTTTCCCTGACTTCCGCAGGGTTTACATTTAAGGACTTTGCCATTTCATTAACAGTCATTTCTTTCCAAGCCATATTAGACCTCCCGTATTCTTTTAAGGACAAGTTCAAGCTCCTTCTTTGGCAGCGCTTGTGTTTTCTTTCTAAAAGCGTGAACCAAATAAATAGCATCACCTTTTTTAATAAAGTAAAACACTCTTACCTGACCACCGCGATCCTTAAGTCGAAGCTCATGAAGCCCCTGGTACACTCTTGATAGATTCCGACTTAATGGCATCGATAGCACCATGCCCGCAGCTAATAGGTTAATGGCATCAACGAAGTCAGGCCTTAGATCCTGTGAACATTCTGCTAAAAACTCTTCTATAGGGCTTCTGCCTGATCCAGTCAGATAGTACTTTACCTTAAGCACAGCTACAATATAAGCTATAGCTAATTATTAGTCAAGGCTAATTATGGCGACTAAAAAAGGCAATGAATTCATATCGGATTTCTGCATGTTCAGTATGATTACTTTGACGCATTCTTGTTAAGGTTACACCATGCTTGGTTGAATCGCTGTCGCCTGCTTCCCACAAATTTTAAAAGAAGAAAGTAAGCGAATCAAAGCATGCAAATTTATATAAGCAATAACAGGTGTATCAAAGTAAGCGCTTCATCCACACCACGGATTAATTAATTAACGCGCCTTCTTTTTTCTGACAAGATAAAGGGTAAACTTTTGACAAAAGAAGATCGAATAATTGGTAAGATTTTTCTTAAAAAGCTCTTCTGATAATTTATGTAAACCGAGAAGGGCCATATGTTTAAATTTCCTATGACCTGCATTGATGTGCGGTAATAACCACGTGTACCCGGAGTATATGGAATCCATCAGGATTGCATCAAGGGGTTACGTGTGTGGATTACCGCACTTTTTGTTTTTTTGGACCACATCAAGAAAAAACCGATGCATGGGGGATGGTTGTGGCGAACTTAACTCCGGATGAAAAGTCGTAACCATTATGCAATTGTACTTAACCCATACGGCATCACCATTGTATCTGGCAATAACTTCAATATCAGGACTGATACCCCAATTGAGCGAAAAAATTCGCTCTAACTTCAAAAAATGTCTTATTTTTGGTTAAAAAATGTGCATTTTTGAAAAATTAAAACCCGCTAAAGAAGAGATAAAAAAATCCACTTTTAAAAAATAAATGGAGTCAAAACAAGTCGTTTTTAAAAGAAATGCACCTTTTTATTACTCAATTGGGGTATCAGCAATTACAGCGCTTCAAGATTTAGATGGATTGTACAGAGTTTATTTGCGGAATCCCAAAAGTAAGTTCAAGATTGGAAAACTTGTGGCGCTAACAAAACGTCAAGAAAAAATTCTAGGAACCATCAATAAGACTCTTTTAAAGGCAGTGTAGTGGGGAAAAACGAGGTCAAATTCAGGTTAATAATAAGGTTAAAAAGCCACATGAAAGAGAAAGATTAAAATTTGATAGTTTTGAAAAAAAGGATTTTAATCATAATAAGGATAAATTTAGTGAGCTGATAGAAACTTAATGGGGGTACAAAATGATTGAAAATTTAATTTTAAGAGACTTTATTATAGATATTGATGAGAAACATAAAAACAAGAAGTTTCTTACTCGGCAGGACATTGCGGAAATATTAGAGTGTGATGAAAAATATGTTTATAATGCAACAAGAAGAAGGAGTATAAGCACAAGGCTGCCAAAGATAATAATTCAAAAAAAAGTTCGCTATCCTAAAATAGCTTTTTACAAATGGTTGGAGGCTGAGTTTTACAATATTTAAGAAGTATTTATGATTTTAATTAGAACTAATATTTATAAAAGGAAAACATCAGGTGGAAAAATCCGCTGGATGGTCAGGTGGAAAGAACCTGGAAAGCTTACATGGAGAGCTATGACCGCGGGAAAGACAAAGGACGAGGCTTTGCTGGTTGAGGCAAAAGTAAGGCAAGAGCTTGCGCTTGGGAAAGATCCATCTTATGCAACTAAGATAAAAGGCACAGTATTTACGGTGTCTGATATAATTGATTTGTTTTATAATCACTCAAGATTTTTATGTGGCACTAAAAATTGGCAAATTGAAACCCGTGCCAGGATTGAAAATCATATAAGACCGGCACTTGGAAATTCAATTTTTGAAAACCTTAAAATAGATAAAATATTAAAGTTTTATATTTCAATGCGAGATAAAGGGCTTGAAAGAGCAACAATTACCAAAACGCATACCTTAATGTGTTTACTCGGCGATTTATATCAAGAAATAACAAATACCAACGAAAACGTTTCAAGAGCTATTAAGGAGTTTTCAAAATATTTTCCAAAAAAAGCGCCTAATAGGGAAATAAATTTTTTGTCTTATGATGAGTTAGAGCTAATATTCAAAGAAAGCCTAAAAGCAGAAAATAAGCTTCTTAATCCTTTGGTTAGGTTTTTGTCTTTGACTGGACTCAGGCGTTCAGAGGCATTGGATTTGAAATGGACTGATATTGATAAGAAAAACGGATTTATTTGCGTTCGTAAAAGTAAAAATAATAAATCAAGAACTATACCTATTGAAAGAGAAGCCTGGAGAGCAATCAAGGATTTACCAAAAGAGAATGAGTATGTGTTTTCATATCCAAGCGGGAAAAGACCACATCAAGATTCTTTTTTAAAGCCACTTAAGAAAGCTGCCATGAGAGCAAATATAAAAAAAAGAATTGATCTTCATACGTTGAGACATTCCTTTGGGAGTAATAAAATAAGAATGGGGTGGGGACTTAAAAAAGTGTCTGTTTTATTGGGGCATAGTGATATTTCTATTACAAGCAGTATATACACACATCTTTTAGATGGTGATTTGAAAGTTAGGGACGATTATTTATTTAAGGATGATGATTCAAAAACAAGGGTTGCGAGAGAGGATGATTTTATCAGTAAATCGTTGGCGGCGGTTTTCCAAAAAGCAGCAACGGATAGCGAGCTAACTCAGAAAAATTATATGGCGGCACTTGATGAGAGGTTAGAGAAGGTAATTAACTTTTATGAAGAAAAGCTGAGTCTTAAAAATAAATGATGAAAGAATTTGTTGATAGTGCTAATTTAATCCTAACTAAGTCTTATTGACATGCTTACCCACATTTCTCAACTCAGCGCACGAAGTATTGGATATAATTGAATACACGAAA
>CAZQUK010000344.1:0-3590 GCA_964596435.1 uncultured Oligoflexia bacterium | reverse complement strand
ACTGAAGGCGAGCCGCCACATCCAGGTGGCTCTTTATGGAAACGCTTTAAGCGCCCACAGTTTTTTGTGGATAGAAGCTTTAAAAGGTTTCTCGAATTTATTGATAAACAGACTGGTGATGATGAAGTTGAGCTGGTACTTAACGGCGATGTTTTTGATTTTGATGCGGTTCTTCAAATTCCAAGTCCAGCCCCTTTTCATGTGAACTGGCTTGAAACCAAAAGAGGACTTTACGCTGAGGAAAAAAAATCCGCCTATAAAATAAGGATAATTCTTGAGGATCATCCCGTCTGGGTTGAGGCTTTAAGAAACTTTATATTAAAAGGTAACCGTGTTGTTTTTACTATTGGTAACCACGATATTGAGATTCATTGGCCAACGGTTCAGGATGAAATTGTAAGACAGCTAAAGCTTCCTCCTGAAAAACTTGGATATGTCAGGTTTTGTGAATGGTTTTACATTAGCAACAGGGACACTCTTATTGAGCATGGTAACCAATACGATGCCTATTCTGTTTGTGCAAATCCTCTTCACCCTCTTATTAAGTGGCGCGGAAAAATATTTGTAAGAATTCCGTTTTCTAATTTGGCGAATAGATTTTTACTAAATGGTATGGGGCTTTTAAATCCATATTTTGAATCAAACTTTATTATGACAACAAAACAGTATTTAGTGATGTTTTATAAATATCTACTGAAGACTCAGCCCTTCTTGCTGTGGACCTGGTTTTGGGGGGCCGTTGTAACAACTGTATTTTCCATAAGAGAGGCGCTGCTGCCAGCACTTAGGGACCCTTTGATGGTTAATTCAAGGGTTGAAGCGGTGGCTGCAAGGTCAAATTCAACACCTAGGTCCGTTCATGCATTAAGGGCGCTCCAGATTCACCCTGCTATTTACAATCCAATGATGATTTTAAGAGAACTCTGGCTCGATAGGGCCCTGATTTTTGTAATGATTGTTTTTGGTGGGTTTTGGATATTTTCAGTTCTTAACGTTTTTGTTGCCATATCTATATGGTGGTTCTTTGTGATTGTAACCGTGTTATTTCCGCTTTTCCTGTTTTATCACCGCTCTGTTCAAACATCCGTTTATGCTTTAATGAAAGAGGCAACAAAGCGAGTTTCGGTTGCGTCAAGAATCACTCACGTTAAAAGGGTTGTGCATGGTCATACACATTTCCATGAACACGTTTTTAGTGATGGTGTGGAACTCATAAATACCGGTACTTGGTCGCCGGCTTTTCGCGACCCTCAATGTCTTTTACCGATGGGTAAAAAATGTTTTGCATGGATAAAACCCGTTGCAAACGATGCAAGCGGAAGGCGCGTATCTACACTTTGGGAGTGGAAAGATCCTGGCATTGAGGAAATTCCAAAAGAAAATAAACTAACTTAGATCCCACGTTTTATCTATAAAGTGATGGTAATTTATTTTTGGTAAAAACCCTAAAAGATTGCGGTTACTGAGTATAATAAAAATAAACTGTAAAATCAGAATAAAAATCTGAATTAAGAAAATCATCATTAAAACAATCATGCTTGCGGTCCAAGCTGGTACAACAATCTGGGTGAATAACTTAATGAAAACCAGCAACATTATTGCCAGAATATTAATAACGGCAAGACTTGAAACAATTGCAATCATTCTTGCACCAAGCATATCACCATAAATTGAAATCGCGCTCAAACCGTGTACTAAAAGCGACACGAAATTCATTTTGGATTCGCCATGCAGTCTTTTTGCCCTGTGTGTGGGGATTTGTGTAAAAGGAATTTTCGATCTTTTAAGCCCAATGGCATAGTGGTTCCAAATTTCAGAAATGATTGTAACATTACCGAGCAGATTTTTTGGTATTATACTGAAATTTCCGATCCCAATTTTTTGACCAATAGCAAGGCCAAAAAATAACTTGGTGTAGATAAAATAAAATAATTTAAACACTAAGCCTTCGGACCTTTTTTCGCGTCCTGCAAAAACAACAGATTTAAAATCATTATTTTTACAAGCTTCATAAAGGCGCTTAATATCGGCAGGATCATCTTCACCGTCACCATCCATAACAACAATGGCTTCATATTCCAGTTTTTTATCTTCTATGTATGCAAGTCCTATGGCAATGGCGCGTTGGTGGCCAAGATTTCTTTTTAGTCTTAAAATAGAAACCTTAGCGATGTTTTCTAAATTTTTGATATTAAAAGTATCCGGTATTTGCGTCGTTGAGGCATCATCTATAAAAAGGATTTCGGTTTTGCCAGTGTGCTTGTCATTTATTAGCCGTAAAAGCGAAGTTGCCGCTTGCCAGTCATTAAAAACAGGGATTAAAAGTAAAATATTCGGACTTTGCACTGATTTTTTTCTGCCTTCTGTTTTCATCTAAGATCAATAAGGCATTTTGGTCAAGTAAAGAATAGGGTGGCCTGTCAGCTAGTGTATGAAATTTATCAAATTGCCAAATATTAATAATCAAAACTTCAGTTTTTTGAAGTAGTCACAAAAAGTTTACCTGTTTTGTCGATAACCCTAAACTTTGTCACTATCCATACACGTGCTTGCTCCTGAATAGTTATTAAAATTCGCATTTCGTATATTCTTAAGTTTTCTTTTCTAATTTGGTCAGTTATAAAATTATTAATGACTAATTTTGTACAAACTCTGGATCTATTAAGTTCAAAAATGCGCGCTATTCATTGGTTTATATTCATAGTTCTAATGACGCTTATTTGTATTTTCTCTCACATAGCTCTTGTACCGGTTGGAACGGCAATAACCAACAGTGACTATGCCCACCAGATGATGGAAGCAAATGCGTTCATGGAAGGAAAAATAACAGCCTTTTATGCGGGGCAAACCTATGGCGGGACCTTTTTGTCTGTTGTTCGGGCTATTTGGGGTTTAATTGTGGCCGCCATTATGGGGTATACCTCCAAGGTTCCAGGACAGGTTACTTTTTCATATATTGTAAACCCAGTACTAATGATGCTTGCCACATTTTTTTTGCTTCGCTCATACGTTTCTTCTTTTGCTACAATTATTGGAACAATTTTAGCAGCCATTGGGTACCAGTTTTGGATCAGCCAGTATGGTTATGATTTTTCACTGTCTTATTATCTTCTAGGTGCGCTGCTTTTAGGTTTGCGGGCAAATTATAAAAACCCAATTTTAGAGTTGTCATATACAAAGTTATTCCTAGTTTCATTGCTTGCCGGTTTTATTGTTTATACAAATAGGGCATCTTCTCTTTTTGTTCTGGTGTTTTTTCTACCAACAGGGGTTATTACATATTGGATTAAAAGAATATTTTCACCAAAAGATATGTTTGAGAAAATTCTTTTTTCATTAATTATATTTTTTCTGCTTTTTGGTTTGTATCTTGATTTTTTTGGATCAAACATTGGGTTGGTTTCTGGTAAACAGGTAAAATTACATGCATCACCTAATTTTCGTTTTGCAGTGTTATTTATTGTAATGTTTGTTGTGAAGGTCACGCTTCCCGTTCAAAACCTGAACACGCTATTTAAAAAATGCCTAATAGCTTTTTTGGGCCTTGCACTTGGCTTTTTGCCTGAAATTCTTTACCTTCTAGGAAGAGG
>CAZQUK010000343.1:0-3629 GCA_964596435.1 uncultured Oligoflexia bacterium | reverse complement strand
GCTCAATTGGGGTTTAACAAACCCGCCACGCCTCTTAGTCTTTGACTAATGCGCATTTTGGGCGGTTTTTTTTTATTCTGTTAGACTACAAGAAGCCCCCAACATCTTATTCCGAACAAATTGAGGTGCTTAATAAACGCGGGTTAATTATTTCCAAAAAGTCTGAAGCTGAAAAATACCTCAAGGAAGTTTCATATTACAGACTAAGTGCATACTGTTTACCTTTTGAGGTTGAAAGACACAAATTCAAATCAAATGTGCGTTTTGAAGACATTATTGACCTTTATAAGTTTGATCGCAAATTACGTCAATTAATCGATGATGCCCTAGAAAGAATTGAAATATTTATACGCTCAATAATTACTGACCACATAGCACACGCCCATGGTACATTTTCACACGAAAAAAAAGATATATTTTATATCAAATTTAAACATTACGATTGGATCGATAAAATACATAAAGAAGCGAAACGATCAAAAGAAACCTTTATTGAGCATTATAAAAACAACTATACTGGCTTTCCAAAATTACCAATTTGGATGGCATCTGAAATATGTCTTTTGGTTCTTTGTCTCAGTTTTATAATGGTTTATTAAAAGAGGATCAAAGAAAAATTGCTCAAAACTTAAGCATTCACTCAACACTACTACCATCGTGGTTACATTCGTTTAGTTATTTAAGAAATTTATGCGCCCACCACAGCAGAATTTGGAACCGTGAACTTTCAATAAGAATTGTACAACCCAAAGCCGAAAAGTGGAAACAGATCAATAACAACAGGATCGCCTCTCTCTTACTAGCTATTGAAGTTTTTTTATCAAATTTACCTTCTAGCAACAATCTTTCAAAAGAATGGCAAAAAGAAATAAATCAACTTTTAGAAAATCCGCCAAGAATTTTAGATTTTTATAAGAAGATGGGCTTTCCTTTTGAAAATGACAGTTTTATAAAAATTTAAAGCAATTAGTTTCATCAACAGATGAGAACCACTGCCATCAGATTAACATTGCCAACACCACCATAATAAAAAATTGGCAACCTTAATCACCACACGCAATTCTGCAACCACTTTGCAACCAACAAGCGTGTATATCCATGAACGTCTGTGTATCTTATACCGGGGGTCTGGTCTGAGTCGTGGTTGAATTTGGTCTGAGCGGCGATCAGTAGATAACTCAACACTTAATGGAAGAATCAAAATCAGAAGCTATGAAGATCGTGTCAGAAAAAACAGTTCAAAATATATTTTGAGAAACGTGAAAGCAATCCTGATCAGGAACTGATTGAAATGATCCCCAACCTAACCCTTGAACAAAGGGAAAACCATGCGAGCGCTAGTGAAACATTTTCTTTCGGTTGAGGCAAATAGGACACCACCGTGGAATAGGAAGGCAATACAACCTCTTTAAATAAATACCTTTATTTTAAGAGACACAACAATACGATAGCGCTTTGTCTCAACTTAGGTGACGACAAATTAAATGTGCAATTTTTAAATTAATTTATTTTTCCACAACTTATCCAAGAAGATTTTCCAAGGAAGAATTTGTATGTTCCTAATCATTCTTGGGCTACTATCTTGCGAAACTACAATATAATCCTTAATCATTTTTTCTTCCTGAAGTGCAAACAATCCTTTCAAATGCCCCTCAGAAACCATATCGGTGGCTTTAACTTCAATTGCTATTTTTTTATCTATTATAAAATCAACTTCATACCCCGATGTACTTCTCCAATAGTAGAGTTCTTCATCTTTTCTATTATATCCCAAATATGACTTTATTTCTCGTGCAATAAAATGCTCAAACGCACGACCAAAAAGCTCACTTCCGTTTTTAATTTCAGATCGTTTGGCAAGTCTTCCAACGACACCTAAATCAAATAAATAAAATTTAGAACGAGTAATAGCTTTGCGTTTCTTGGTCATTAAAAACGGGGTTACCTGAAACCCCATATGTGTATCTTCTAATATCTGAACATAGTTTTGCAAAGTTCTTGCTTGAACGCCAGTATCGTTGGAAAGCCCTTGATAATGAAGCTCTTCTCCGTTATTTAATGCAATAACATCCAAAAAACGCAAAAAATGTTCAACTTTTCTAACCAATGCTTCGGCAACTATCTCCTCTCTTAAATAAAGACTTACATAGCTTTTTAATTCATCATTAGGATGAGAAGATAAATATACATGGGGTAAACCACCAATATTTAAATATTTCAATAAATCGAAATCCTGAATTTCCTGTGTGGTCAGAGGATAAAGATTTGCCTCCCAGGCTCTTCCACCCAGCAAATTACTGGCCCCCCGTCTTAACTTTCGAGCACTACTTCCTGTGAGTAAAAAAAGAAGATTTTTTTTATAAATTAGTCTGTGAACTTCATTTAGAAGTTTTGGTAAACGCTGTATTTCATCAATCACCACAAGTGACTTTTCTGGATCAAGTGACTCTTCAATTATTTTTGGCCTTCTCAAAAGCGATTCATATGTTTCATCATCAAGAAGATCATAAACCTGTGCTTTCTTAAGCTGCTGCCTTACAAGAGTAGACTTACCAACTGACCTCGGGCCAAACAGAAAAAAGCTCTTCATTGAAAGCAGATGCTTCACATCCAAGATTCTTGGTATTATGTTGTTGTTTTTATTGGGTATTGCCATTTCTGACTATCATCATAATACGAAATACTATTGCTTGTAAAATAATATTTTTATAAGCCAGTTTTCTTTTTTCAGATCGTTTTTGATTCATTTTTGACCCTTTTCTAGTAAGCTTTTTTTAAAGCTTTGGGGTATTAAAACACTTGATGTTGATAAGTCTAAAATAGAAAAAAGTGTTGAATGGTTACGAAATGAGGGATTGGTGATTTCTGATGGGGGATATTTAAAAACAAGAAGAAAATTTTTCATCTTCCGAATAAGCCAGAATTCAAAAAAAATAAGAGACAATAATTTTCTTAGAACAAGCGAGATCATTAAATGACAAATAGATTTGCTTTTCTTCATGGAATTTTTGGTTTAATCTTGGGTGGATTCTATGCTTTGTGGCAAAATGAATTGATTTCTAAAGGGTTTGGCGTATCTAATATTGCCACTATTATTGCAATACAAACGATTATTTTGATTATTATCGATATCCCCTCTGGTATATTTGCAGATAAGCTTGGCAATAAAAGGGCAGTAATAATTGGTATTGTGTTTTATTTGCTTGCATTCATAATTCCCAGCTTAAAAGCGTCAGTAATAACAATATCAACATGTGTTTTAGTAATAGGATTAGGAGGTGCTTTTATTAGTGGTGCTATAGGTTCATGGGCAGCCGATATCCAAGAATTACAAGATGGAGCACTACACACTAAAAAATTTCTTGAACGAGACCAGGCGCAAAGAATTGGTATGGTTGTAGGTGCTCTATCAATTCCTTTCTTTGCGTCATTATTAAATTATAGTTACCAAACACCATGGTCAATATTTTTTCTAATAACATTTTTTTTACTGTTTATTTCACTGTCTATTCCAAACCCTGATGTTGCTAATAAAACGAATAAAGACAGTTATGATTATAAGTCATTATTTACAATTCACTGCTGTCCGGTTCATTTAGAAGAGTTTGAAGCATAATTGAGGATTTGGA
>CAZQUK010000342.1:0-3639 GCA_964596435.1 uncultured Oligoflexia bacterium | reverse complement strand
TTCGTGTATTCAATTATATCCAATACTTCGTGCGCTGAGTTGAGAAATGTGGGATTTAATATAGCTTAACTGTAAGACCATTACCTAGAAACACTAATCGATGAAACTTCGCTGTACTTGTTGTATCCGATATAACGTTTATTATTATCACAACTTATATTGGAAATTCTGTCTATCTACAAAATAAAAAAAAGCCACCAATCTTTCAATCAGCAGCTTTTATTATGGTGCTCAGGACTGGACTTGAACCAGCACGAGGCAACCCCCACATGGCCCTCAACCATGCGTGTCTACCATTCCACCACCTGAGCACAAATTGATAAGAAATACAGAAATAGCAAATTTGATCAGTCATTTGCAAGAAAAATAACTTAGTACATTTAATTCGTTTTGGCCGTATAACAAGATGATATTATTGGCTTTATATGATTTGCCGAATAGCATTTGCAGTTACTTCAGGTTCTTCCATCATTAAAAAGTGTGAAGTTCCATTAAAAAACTCTAAATTTATTTTTCTAAAAAGCTCCAAAGGCCAGTGCAAGTTAGCTTTTACTTTTTTAACATCATTTGCTGCGCGCATTCCGTAAAGAATATGTACGTTTTTAATATTATCAATATTGAATTCACAAATGGCATCTTTGTGCTTTAAATGTTCAATTAAACTTTGAGAATAGTAGGGGGTATTTTTATTCAGAAGGCTTATGACCTGTTTATAAAGGTCCGGCCTATTTCCTTGAATGAGATTTTGAAAAAAAGGAGATGGTTTAATTAAAAAGGAATCAATCATTATGGTTTTTTTTATGTAGTTATTTTCTTCAGCAAGTTTAAGTGCAACTAATCCCCCCATCGAGTGACCAATTATCGCATCCGAGTCATTAAATATTTCATTTTTTTCTGATAATAAAAAATCTCTAAAATCATCAAGCCTTTGAAAATCTTTTACCTTATGGATGGGCCATTCAACCGTGGTGCATTTATAATCTAATAAATTTTGTAACAAAAGATCAAATGTCGATGAAGTACACGCAAGTCCTGGTAAAAATAAAAGTTTTTTTGTCATTTTATTACAAATAAGTCCCAAAATTATCCTTATGAAAAAACAATACATAAATAACCTTAAATTCACACATTAACTTTGTGATATATTAGGCGTAAATTTTTATTTGCATTAATAGACTCAGTAAGTCACAATGGCAAATATATGTTTGATGGTTTATTGGTTTTTACCGTATGTTGCCATGTGTCGTTGACGCGAGTAAAAAAGTGGGGGAGTTTCATGAAGAGAACAAAACTACTAACTTTAGTTTTAATTTCAGCTTTTTTATCAGTTGCTGCTAATTTTGATGATGAAGGTGCGACACTCGGTGAAATTATCTGTAAGCGCGAAACAAACTCAAATAAATATGCTCTAAACGTTAATTACAATATTGAGCGACCTGAGTATAAACGATTCACACGTTTTACAAAAAAAGATTTATTAACAGATGAAATTATTGAAGATGAAATTATTCCAATAAAACTATCAGAACTTTTTCAATACAATGATAATAATCATGCATTTTTAACTTTGCATGGACTTAGTACTAAATTAAACAATTTCAAACTATATATAACGGGAATTTCAGATACAGCGTTCAGACCTGGTGTTGACTACCAAAGCAGAATTGAAGCTGATAATTTTGAAATGACCCTAACATGTAGATTCAGTATTAATATTAACGAAATGGAAGAGTTTCATAAAATACCGCTTGAATAATGGTACTAATATTGACTTTAGATGTACTGGGGTCTTTTGGTTTACATAATATTTATTATCAGACCCACTTTAAGCTTAAAATAATTTGTTAGAATAGAAAGTCATCATATTTCTGGGCAAACGACTTTATTCCAGATCCTCAATACTTTTCCAGATTGAAGATTTTAGTTTAAGTTTTCTTGATTCCCACTTAATTAAACCATGTTTTTTTAATCTTAGAATTACTCTTGAAAACGTTTCAGGGGCCGCGCCAATGGCTTTGGCGATGTGTTTTTTTGAAAAATTAATATTAATTTCTGCCTTCTCGCCGTATTGATCCCTTAAAAACAAAAGGAATCTTTCTTGAGTATCGTAAGAACTTAAGTATCTTATTCTGTTTGCAAGATACCGCTGTTTTTTCATTAAAACTTTAAAAAAATCGTTTCTAAAGTCCCTACCCTCTAAAAGCTCCAGAAGTTTCAGCTTTGATATCATTAAGACTTCACTGGTTTCAATTGCAAGAGCTGTAACGGGATAATGGTTTTTTTCAAAGAGAATTACCTCAGCAAACATCTCCCCTTCTTTTGCAGTTTTAATAACAATTTCATCACCATTTTTTGCAATCTTTAATAACTGAATTGTTCCTGATTTAAGTAAAAAGAATGCTGTACCCTCACTTCCCTCAGTAAACAAGATATCCTTCTTTTTGAATTTTCTTAAAGAACACACATTTTCCAAAAGTGCTATACTCTCAAAATTAAGCTCAGAAAAAAGGTCAGTTTTTTTGAAGGTGCTAATGTTTTCCATATAATCCCCTAATATCACAAAGGATTTTATAATAAACATATTTTTACTTTGTTGATCTAAGTCAAGGATTTGTTGGGCAAAAAAACAGATAATAAGATTAATTGATGGAAACCATAACCACACCCCAAAGGAGGTCCCGAACGTATGAAAAGAAAAATAATAAAAATTGATGAAGATAAATGCAATGGCTGCGAGCTTTGTATTCCCAACTGTCCGGAAGGCGCAATACAAATCATTGATGGCAAGGCAAGGCTAATTAGTGATCTTTGTTGTGATGGACTTGGTGCATGCCTTGGTCACTGTCCAGAAGGTGCAATAGAAATTATTGAGCGTGAAGCTGAGGCATATGACGAAAGAAAAGTCATAGAAAATATTATTTTACAAGGGATAAATGTAGTTAAAACACATCTTGAGCACCTTCAAGAACATAATGAAAAAGAGTTTTTAAATACTGCACTAAACGTACTTAAAGAGAAAGGAATTGAAAATCCTATGAATGAAAAAAACAAAAAACCCCAAGAATCTACATGTGGCTGCCCAGGAGCCGCTGTTAAAACTTTCAATAGAAAGCCAGATGACGGCGAAAAAAGAACAGATTTATCAGAAATAAAATCAGAACTAACACATTGGCCCATTCAATTGCATTTAATATCCCCTCTTTCGAAGCACTTTATTGAAAGCGATTTATTGCTGGTAGCTGATTGCGTTCCTTTTGCTTTTGGAAATTTTCACCAGAAGTTTCTAAAAAATCATGTTTTAACTATTGCCTGTCCAAAACTTGATGAAGAGCAGGAAATATATTTGGAAAAATTAGTTACACTTATTGATGAAGCAAAGGTTAACACTATTACCGTTTTAATTATGCAGGTTCCATGCTGTGGTGGACTTTCGCAGCTAGTAAAAGCTGCAAGAGATAAGGCAAAAAGAAATATTCCAATCAAGGAAATCATAGTTGGTCTTGAAGGTAGTATTTTAAGAGAGGAATGGTTATAAATAAATATTAACAATCCTTAAAGTTCACTTAAAGATTTACAATATGCTAGACCCGAATTTTTTTCTGAAGTGCAACTAATTGGAATGATTGAGAAAGCGTAAGT
>CAZQUK010000341.1:0-3683 GCA_964596435.1 uncultured Oligoflexia bacterium | reverse complement strand
TACTACACTACGGAGCTATGTGGCAAAAGATGGTGTGGATGAAGCGCTTACGCTGCGGCGCTAGTCTCAACGTGTTTGAGTAGAGACGAATTTGCCGTAGGTTCTTGAGAAGTTACAAAAATGGATGGATAAATGCCCCTCTGCAGTGTCAGGTTGGGTAGCAAATTGGTCTAATCTTTCAACATATTTTCAATTTCCTGCTGCGGTCAGAAAAATGATTTACACCCTCAAAGCTTCCCGTGGAAAACTTAAATTTATTCACATGCAAGTTTTCTTATTACATACTTGGTATAGCTACTAGAATCAGTTCCATAACCAATTACATAAAGATTTCCTGCATAGTCAGTGGCGATTTTATTTGCGGAAGAATTAGCATTTGCACTTAGTACAAAATCATCAGTAACTGCCCATGCCACACCGTTGTCTTCGCTTTTTCTAACTATCCAGTGTTGCACTCCATTAGCATCATTTGCATATCCAACTACGTATAAATTACCAAAAAGATCTTTTGTAATACCTGCTGCTGCAGCTTGCTTACCTTCTGATAATTGATAGCTATCAATGTTTTCCCATGTTCCACCGCCATCAGTACTTTTTCTAATTGTCCAATACCCTTCGGTTGGAGTAGTAATAGCTCCAGATGTTGACCTTGTATAACCACCAACGAATATAGTGTTTTCATTATCGATATAAATTGCAAATGCATTGTCATCAAGATCTGGAACTGGATGGTGGTCATCTACATTAAACCAAGTGGCACCATTATCGACACTTACTCTAACTAACCAATGCACAACTGTTGGTAAATAAGAAGAGGTTCCTTCTCCAAATGCACCTACTGCAAATATTTTATCGTTTGAATCTACCTCAATATCATATAATAAATTTGACTGAGTATTGGTTGCATGACTGTCTGCAACCTCCCATTTCATTCCAAGGTTTGTTCCAATTTGTATAATTGGTCTGGCCATAGACACGCTTGTATCTAAAAAATAACCTGCAGAATATAATTCATCTTTGTTTCTGTTGTACGCTAATCCTTGAGCAAAGTTTCGGGGTTTTGATGCGCCAGGAATATATCTTTGTAGTGCATCCCAAGTTTTACCTTTATCAACAGAGCGTCTTACGATTTGATAGTCTTGTGATTCAGCAGCATTTGTTCCACTGGCAAGAACAAAGATATTATCATACTTATCATTAACTACAGCTACTCCACTTGTGTAGTGAGCATCTGCATATTGGTATCCATCTACTTTTGTCCATGTTGTTCCAGAATCTGAACTTTTATAAGTAATTAGTTTTTTTTGTGCTCCATAAGCTGAACCGTCATCCCCACCATATCCAACAGCAAAAATTTCATTGTCACTTGTTGAAACAATATCTACGCCTTGAGCGTGGAGTGTAGACCCTACGGGTTGCTTATTTAAGATGGTTTTCCATTTAGACGTTAAATTACACTCTACGGGTTTTACAGAGTGTCCTTCTTTTTCACCACATCCTTGAAGTGTAAAAATACCAATTACCAAAAAAGTAGTTAATGTTAATTTTTTCATTAGTTTATCCTTTTTTACCCATTAAAATCTAATCAACTCTTCATTTACACCGTTTTACCGAAACGGCACGGTTTTAATCTTTTCAAGCTGCGTCTTCAATTTTCTTTCTTTTCTTTGAAAATTTTATTTTGATTGGCTTGATCTTTGATTTTTTCATTTCATATTCACATTAACAAGAAAAATAATCAACTCAATAGGTGAATTGTTTTTTTGCAGTCAATTCGTAAGCGATCAATTAACCACACGAGGTGTGTCAAATTCATTGAAATGTTTTATTAACACATATCACTCGAACTACAGCCAGTCTGGTAACGCCCTGTATGTCGCCGACTCCAATAAATCGATCGAAATAGCACCCGGAAACGCGGCACCTATCCAACTCGATTTACCTGTGCCGCGAGGGCCAAAAAGAAAGAAACTCTGGTCGCCCGTAGGCGAAATCCATCTGGGATACATAAGTCCATTTTTACCTGGGTATGCACTTGACGTCACTTTTGGTTGAAAAGATCAATGAAATCAGGCACAGGTTACGTCAAGTGCATACCCGGGCATTTCTACTCTATTTATGGAATTAAGCAACCCATAAAGCAATAATACACCTTTGTTTTTTGCAATTAATTTCAGCCTATCTTTAAGAGCTGTTTCATTCATGCTGCCACCGCCAGAAGGTATGGTTCAATATTCACTCTAAGTACCTTTGAGTAGTTTATCAGTTTTTCATAATTAATTTTATCTTTTCCTTTTTTAGTTATGGCCGTTTTCAGTGCCTTGATGGCCGTTCCAAGGCTTAGGTATCGAAACGCGTCGACAATGGTACGCTCCTGAACAAAGATTGGAAACTTCAATACCGCTGATTTTAATTTTAGTTTGTCCAAGATCAAGGTTCCTCATACGAACAACTTTAGTCGATGAAGTGGTTCTATGCCTCGTGGAATATTTTATTGCAATCCAGTGCTGGCGAGGAATTTCCTCAGTTAGCCCTCCAGTTTTTTCACCGCAGTCCAAACACAAAGTTGGCGATACCAGGATGGTAAAAAGCCATTCATCATATTTTGCCAAATTAAAACCACTTAAAAAAATCAAAATTTAGCTGATAAGTGTTTTCTGGTTCGGCTTTGGTGACAATTGTTTCAACTTCTTTAATAAAAACCTGAAACTTATCTTTAATTTTGGAAAACGCACTTTCATTTGCAGAAAATGTAACCATAAAACTTTTCTTTTCATCTTCGGTTATCTTAATAATCTGAGAAGCACAAAGTTTTTTAAGTATGCTTTGATGGGCTCGCATTAATGGATGATTAGTCCCGTAATGAAATTGAGGTGTTAAAACTGATTCAACAGAATTTTTGTTTAATTGAATAAACTCCAATTGATCAAGTTTTTGCAAAATCTCTCTTAACTTTTTAGGACTAATACCAAGATTAGCACACAATAAACGTGGATTATCACGATATTTTTTTATAGTAAGTGAAATAACCACAATCAGAGCATATGGATCAAAAAGATATTCCATTTCCCTGTTTAATTGTCTTGTATTGAATTCTTTTACTGATGCCTTAAGACTTCTTGCACTCCTAATCGTCCCAAGTTTTTTTTCAATATAGTTTTTTCTTTTTGTGTCTGATGTAGTTGCAATGGATCTCAAAAGAAAAACATAGTCTATTTCATCACTATGTAGTTCCATAAGATTGCATACTGCAAACACATGATCCTCGCTTAAATGCCTTGATTCATCCTTTAAAACCTTGGAAAGATACGTGTATTGAATATCAATTTTTGCAGCTATTTTTTTTAGTGTATATTTGCCATTATCTTTTATGAGTTTTTTAAATAATTGCTTGTAATTAGTTTCAGAATAAACATCTATCATAACAACTATAATTATACTAAAACCCCAATTGAGTAATAAAAAGGTGCATTTCTTTTAAAAACGACTTGTTTTGACTCCATTTATTTTTTAAAAGTGGATTTTTTTATCTCTTCTTTAGCGGGTTTTAATTTTTCAAAAATGCACATTTTTTAACCAAAAATAAGACATTTTTTGAAGTTAGAGCGAATTTTTTCGCTCAATTGGGGTAAAACAATCCATAACAAGTTACTCGGGTTTACAACTATTCAAATACTACATGG
>CAZQUK010000340.1:0-3688 GCA_964596435.1 uncultured Oligoflexia bacterium | reverse complement strand
AAGATTTTGCACGGTAAGGGACTCGACGTTGATGCACATATTGACGGTGAATTTGTTGAGATCACACATAAAAGCTCTGAATCAAATCCTAAAAAATTTATTGAGCAGATAAAATTAATTAATAATTTTTTCAAGTTCCCAATGACACATCTACACTTTGGGTTAATAAGTGAACTGCCTCAAAAAGTTTCTTTTGCTATTGCAAGGGCCATAGAAACAAAAATTGTTTTGGCACTTGCAGAAGAATTTTACGAGCCCGATGGTGATTCGCTTACAAATAATTTTAATACCCTATTAATAAAAGAACCAAGATTTTCATCTGCGAGGGGGCTTGTTAAACTTGAGGCAGATGCATTTGATGAACCAATACCTATGAGCGACCTTGAAATCAGGCAATATTTGGCAATGGATGAGGGCATGGATTATTTACGGCTTGCTACAAGAATGCTTACAAACCATAAAAAATTAATTTACCCCAAAACCAGGTTTTTAAATGATGCATGGCGCTCAATAGATTGGAGCGCTGGAAATATTTACGGTGCACTTGCATATACTGAAGCGCTTTTTAGAAAAAGTAAAAGAGCAGACTTACTGGTAATTTCTGAAGAATTAGAAAAGCTTTCCAATAAGATAAACCAGGAGCAATCTGGGCAAGGAGAAATTAGCGCAAAGCTTAGATTAGAAATAGCCCGGCTTATTTCAAAATATGATTTACAAGAACTGCTAACTGATGATCTATTTATGAATCTTACTTTAGATTGAAAGGTTGGCTTACAAGCAATGAAACTTGGTGAAGTAATTCAAGTTAAGGCCCCATCGAATATTGCAATATTAAAATACATGGGGAAAAAGGACGAAAAACTAAGAATACCCGCAACCTCTAGTATCTCTTTAACCCTTGATTCTCTTTGTACAATTGTTGAAATTAGAGGGGTTTCAGAAAAAGGTATTAGGCTAGTAAGCCAGTGTCCTGAGGTTGACCCACTAGTTTCCCGTTATGAATTCACGCCCCCTGTTTTAAATAAGGATCAAGAAAGCAGGGTTAAGTTTTTTGTGAGCCAGATACCTGTGTATCTTAATGCCGAAAAAAACTTTCCGTATGAGTTTAGTGATTCATTTAATTTTGAAATAAAAACTGCAAACAGTTTTCCTTCCGGGTGTGGAATTGCATCGAGTGCTTCGAGTTTTTCGGCTTTAACTTTGGCAGTGGTTCTTGCGGCCTGTAAAGATAAAAAAATTGTCAGTAAACGTTTTAGTGAGGACTTGGAGTTTCGTAAAATTATTGCGCGTATTGCGCGAATGGGTTCAGGAAGTGCCACACGCTCTTTTGATGGCCCGTGGGTCGGTTGGCAGAATGAAAATGGTTTACCCTTAAGCCACCAAATGCCAGAGCTTGTGGATTTTATAGTTGTTCTTGATTCAAAAGAAAAAAGGGTATCATCAACAGAGGCCCACAGGAGGGTTCTAAAATCGCCCCTTTGGAGGGGTCGAAACGACAGAACCGAGAGTCGTTACCTGACCCTTATTGAGGCGCTGAAAAAAGGTGATATTAAGTGTGTTTCAGAAATTACATGGAGAGAAATGTGGGAAATGCATAGTCTTTTTCATACTGCGCAAGAGCAGTTTTCATATTGGGTGCCCGAAACCGTTGAGGTTCTTAACTGGGTGCTTTCATTTCTTGAATCCGCAAAAAGGCCCCCAATAGTCACTATGGATGCAGGGCCTAATGTTCATATACTGGTTCCAAGGGTCGATGCCGATATTTGGAGGGAAAGATTGGATGCGCGTTTTGCTGGCAATATAAAGGGCGGTATTCTAGAAGATAGCCAAGGGAGCGGTCCCAAAATATTAAGCATAAGCTAGTAACTGGGGTAAGTATTTCAGATGGGTTGGGCAAAATTTCACATTAAGGTTCCAGGTAAGTGGGTTTTAGCGGGTGAACATTCAGTACTTAGAGGTTTTGAAGCAATAGCCTTAAGACATCCGGGTTGTTTTTTGGAACTTACATATAGCCCTGAAAACCAGGAAGGCTCCGCCAGTGGGGGGGGGCTTCGTTTTTTATCGGGTGAAATGTCAGGGTATGCGGGCCCTCTGATTGATAAACTTCTTGAAAAATTTTTACCACAAAAAGCCTTTAAAAACTTGCCTCACGGCACAATAGAGATAAAAAACACAATACCAATTGGTGCAGGTTTTGGGTCGTCAGCCGCATTATCTGTGGCCGTTGTGCGCTGGTTTCAAAGTGAGTTTGATATTAATGAAGATAAGGTTTTCGCTCTTGCAAGAGAGTGTGAAGATATCTTTCATGGAAAAAGCAGCGGGATGGATATAGCCGCCGTTTTATCAAAAAAACCTATTTTATTTTCAAAAGAAAATGGTGCTACACCTCTTGATATCCAAATACTTCCTAAGTTTACGTTCCACGATACTGGTGTCAGGTCCTACACCAGTGATTGCATAGGGCGTGTAAAAAATTTAGCCGAAAAAGACCGGGCACTTTCAACCAGTATTGATAGGCGCATGGGTGAGGCTGTTCGGATTTGTTTAGACGGACTTTTGGCGCTTCAGGAGCACGAGGCAACACTTGTAGAAACCATGCGATTAGCAGAAGGTATGAAACTTGCCCAAAGTTGTTTTAACGATTGGGGGCTTGTAGGACCCAAAATTCAAAAACAAATTGGTGAATTATTAAATTCTGGCGCTTTGGCTGTTAAATTAACAGGTGCTGGTGGGGGTGGAATGCTTGTGGCTCTTTGGGCATGAAATATTTGGTACCAAGGGTGAAAAGAAGCTTGTCGGGGCGTCAACATGGGTAAACCCGACTTCAAATACACAGAAAAAAGCCTATAACTTCCATTGGTTGGGCGAACAGTCTTTATTTAAGCTGCAGAAGATGAAATTATTATTTGACCATGCTCCTATAACGGCGTTAATATTAGGAGTATGTATCGCAGGTTGTGTGATTTATCTTCTTCAAACAGTTTTTTCCTTTTTGGTGCCCGTGGTACCGGTAAGTCCACGCTGCTAAGGTCACTTCCTTTTTTAAGGAATGCTTTGTGGATTGACCTTTTGAAACCCTCTCACGAAGAGTCCTATGCATTACGGCCAGAACTGTTAAATGAACAAGCGGCAACTCTTGATCAAAGCAAATGGATTGTAATTGATGAGGTTCAAAAAATCCCAAAATTACTGGATGTTGTTCATGGCATAATTGAAGAAAAAAAAATAAAATTTGCTCTTACAGGATCCAGTAGTAGGAAACTTAAGCGAGGCGGCGCTAACTTACTTGCTGGCAGGGCGTTTGTGTTTTCGTTGTATCCATTAACGGCATTTGAACTTAAGGAATCTTTCAATCTTGATCGTGCATTAAAATGGGGGACTCTACCAAAAATTTTTGACCTTAAATCAAATCAGGATAAAATGCGCTTTTTAAGAACATACACACAAACATACATTAAGGAAGAAATTCTTGTAGAACAACTTGTACGAAACCTGGATCCGTTTAGGATGTTTTTACCAATTGCTGCTCAAATGAGTGGTGAAATAATTAATTACTCCAATATTGCAAAGGATACTGGTGTGGATTTCAAAACAATACAAAATTATTATCAGATATTGGTTGAAACACACCTGGGCTTTTTTCTTGAGGCTTATTCGACATCTGTAAGAAAAGTGCAGATACAAAGCC
>CAZQUK010000339.1:0-3724 GCA_964596435.1 uncultured Oligoflexia bacterium | reverse complement strand
TAGTCTCAACGTGTTTGAGTTGGGACGAATTTGCCGTAAGTTTTTGAGAAGTTACCTGGTCTTAGCGTTTCGTTTTTTTATTACTCGTGCAGGAACACCAACTGCAATAGAATACTCGGGTATATCTTTTGTCACCACGGCACCTGCTCCAATTATTGCGCCTTTTCTAATTTTTACATCAGGCATAACAAGAACACCTGCACCTAACCAAACATCATCTTCAAGGATAATTGTTCCTGGTGTGTGGCCTTGGTCTAATATTGGTACATCATTTTTATCAAATCTATGATTACTTGCACGCATAATAACGTTATGGGCAATAAGCACATCATTTCCAATAATGATTTTGCCACCACTATCGGCATTTATAATTACACCCGAATTAAGCTTAACCCTATCACCAAAGGTAATTTGGCTACCGTTTTCAGGGTCCTGGCAGTAGATCTCACAATCGCGGCTTATACCAAAATTTTTACCAATTTTTACTGAATTTCCGCACTTAAAAACGGCCCCATTGGGGAGGGCTATTCCAAAGGTTTTAAAGGTGTACCATCTTGATTTAATGTCCAAGATGAACAAATATAAGCTTTTTGCAATAAATATTAAGAATTTCATAAAATTTAGGTTTTCTTTTCTTTAATAATTCCTAACATATATTAGGAAACGAACCAAGACCGTAACTAGCTCAGATTTATTCTGGCGAGGTTACTTTCAAATAGAATTTCTAATAGAACACATACCTGACTTTTGCTTGCAAGTAGTGCACGAGCAAAAATGGCGCTTAGGTAATTAAATTAGTATGGTATTATTTCTTGATTAATAATGAATAGTCTATTAGTACTAAAAACTATCTGTTAAAGCGCTAAAAGAGGGATAAATGAGACAAAAAAAGATCTTAAAATTTGAGGCACTCTCAAATGTTAGGCAAAATAACCCAGGAAAAAAAATCGTTCACTGCCATGGGGTTTTTGATATTTTACATGCGGGGCATATAGCGTATTTTGAGTCCGCAAAAAAGAATGGTGACGTTTTGGTCGTTACCGTTACATCAGACAAGTTTGTAAACCGTGGGCCCGGTAGGCCTTATTTTAATAGTACAATAAGGGCTAACATGCTTGCAGCTTTAGAAATTGTAGATTTTGTAGCTATAAGCGACCATCAGCTTTCCACCCCTGCAATTGAATTATTAAAACCTGATTTTTATGTAAAAGGCCCCGATTACAGAAACATGGAAGAAGACCCAACTGGGGGCATTTATATTGAAAAAAAGGCCATTGAATCTGTTGGCGGTAAGCTTGCTTTCACGGATGATGAGGTTTGTAGTTCTTCTTCAATTTTAAATACCTATTTTCCAACCTGGAGTGATGAGCAACTTGCAACAATTGAAAAAATTAAAAAAGAAGGTGGTATTAAAACCATTGAGGATGTTTTAAAAAAGATAGAGCAAGAGGACGTTTTAGTTGTTGGCGAGTCCATTATTGATACTTATGTTTTTTGTAAACCCGAATCAATTTCAAGTAAAAGTCCATCAGTTTCAGCTAAATTTTTATTTAAAGAAGACTACGCTGGTGGCAGTTTAGCAGTTGCAAATCATCTTTCGGATTTTGCAAAATCTGTTTCTTACCTAAGTACATCAGGTGGTGAGCCTTTATTTAATAAATTACTTAATGAAAAACTTGATAAAAGAATTGATAAAACCATTATTGATCTTCCAAATTACACAACTCCTAGAAAAACACGTTTTATTGCGGACGATAAAGTGCAAAGATTACTTGAAATTACTGATTTAAGTGTTGACCAGTGGAAAAATAATTCGCCTAAGGAGTTTTCAAGTCTGCTTCTAGATAAGGCTGCAAAGTCCACGTGTTCTATTGTTTGTGACTTTGGCCATGGTATGTTTGAAAATTCAGTTTTAAACGCAATTACAGATATTGATTCATATATTGCACTTAACGTTCAGACAAATTCATCAAATTATGGTTTTAACCCTTTTACAAAACATAAAAAATTTTCATATATGAGTATTGACCTTAAAGAAGCAAGGGTCGCGTTTCAGGACAGAATAGCAGCACAAAAAAATCTTGTTGAAAGAATTAAAAAACAAATTAGTAAAAATACTTCTTTTTCAATGACACTAGGGCCAAGTGGTTCGTATTATTTTCCATCAAGTTGTGACGTACCACTTAAGTCGCCCGCTTTTTCTGGTGCAGTTATTGATGCCCTTGGCGCTGGGGATGCTTATTTTGCATTAACATCAGTGTTAGCAAAAGTAGATTGCCCTGACGTTATGATTCCTTTTTTAGGTAATATTTTTGCAGGTCTTAAAACAAAAATTATTGGTAATAAGTCGTCTGTCAGTAGGGCCCAGCTTATTAAGTCCGTATTATCAATTTTAAAATAATTTAAGGATTAAAGTATATGTCAAAAAACGCATTAGTTACAGGTGGCGCAGGCTTTATTGGGAGCCACTTGGTTGAAAGATTACTTGCTGATGGCCACAGGGTTACAGTTATTGATAATTTTTCAACAGGCAGAATAGAAAATCTTAGTCATCTAAAAAATAATAATTTAAAAATCATTGAAGCTGATATTAACGATGATGCAAAAACAAGTCCACATTACCAAGGTGTAGATTGGGTGTTCCATATAGCTGCACTTGCTGACATTGTTCCTTCAATTGTAAACCCGGTTGCATATCATCGCTCAAATGTAGATGGTACAGTTTGTGTCCTTGAGAACGCAAAAAAAGCAAATGTTAAAAGGTTTTTATATACGGCATCTTCTTCTTGTTATGGCATACCTGATAATTATCCAACACCAGAAACCGCTGAAATTAGGCCGCAATATCCTTATGCGCTAACAAAATATATTGGTGAAGCCTGTGCTATGCACTGGTGCAATGTTTATAAATTACCAGTAGTATCTCTTAGGCTTTTTAATGTTTATGGCCCAAGAAGTAGAACTTCAGGGACATATGGTGCGGTTTTTGGAGTTTTTCTTGCGCAAAAATTAAAAAATAAACCTTTTACAATTGTTGGTGATGGTACTCAAAGCCGTGATTTTACTTTTGTTACAGATGTTGTAAATGCTTTTGTAATGGCCGCAGAATCTAACATCAGTGGCGAAATTATGAACGTTGGCAGCGGTGGGCATTATTCTGTTAATCAGCTTGTTGAATATTTAGGTGGTGAAAAGGTTCATATTCCAAAGCGCCCAGGCGAGCCAGATATGACTTATGCCGAAATTACAAAAATTAAAACACTTCTTAAATGGCAAGCCAAAGTTAGCTTTATGGATGGCGTTAACGAAATGTTAAAAAACATAGATTATTGGAAGGACGCCCCTGTTTGGACACCTCAGAAAATTAATGAGGCCACAAAAGATTGGTTTAAGTATCTTAGTTAAAGTAAAAGGAGAATAAATTTATGCGTTCTACTCGACAAAATTCAATTAAAAGTGTTTTAGTTACAGGTGGTGCGGGTTACGTTGGTGCAGTTTTAGTACCAAAACTTCTAAAAGAAGGTTATCTTGTTAAAGTATTAGATCTTTATATTTATGGTGATGATGTTCTTAATGAGCACAAAGATAATCCAAATCTCAAGCAAATTAAAGGTGACATAAGAAACAAAAAACTTTTAGAAAATGAACTTAAAGAAATTGATGCGGTTATTCATCTTGCCTGTATTTCAAATGATCCAAGTTTTGAACTAAATCCTGAGCTTGG
>CAZQUK010000338.1:0-3769 GCA_964596435.1 uncultured Oligoflexia bacterium | reverse complement strand
AACCTAATTAATAAAACTTATTTTAACTTATTGAATGCCTTGGATAAAACAGATACATTAATAGCAGTAGCTGAAGTTTAATAAGGTATTGTTTAGATGTATAGCAATAAAGACCAAAAAACCACCATTTTTATTAATGAATACCAGGCTTTCATTTCTAATATAAGCAAAAACAACAATAATCTTTTTTGGTGGTCCACCTGGTTAAGTTCAGGAAACAGGTTTCTTTCCTCTTTGCCGGCTTTTTTAGAAAAAATATTTTTTGATGTTTATGGTTTGAGTGAGGACAAAAAGAAGCAGTACTCTGCTGGCGTGCAGCAGTATTCGCGGTGGGTATTTGCGTGTTTTGTTTCAACATTAAGAACACTTAAATTTATGGCGGCAAGTTTTTTTAAGGTTCTAGTTGCAAAGCTTTTTTTGAGGCAGAAACTAAAAAATTTCCTTAAGATAAATAAAAGAAAAAATATTTATTTAATTAAAAATTTTTCTTATAAGCACAGTTTTTCTTTAAATATGTATAATGATGTTTTTTTTGGTGCCTTACCTGAATATTTAGAAAAAAATGGAACAACAACTGTAACAATTACAGATACAATAAATTGTTTCATTGATCTAATAAAACAGAAGCGTGTGCCGTATGATGTCTATCCTTATCAGTTATTTTTGGGCATTGGTGATCTAGTAAAAGCATTTTTGTTACAAGTATCTGGCTTTTTTAAGGGGCTTTCAAATATTGGTAGCTTTTACGGTGTTGAAGTTACAAGCAGTGTTGATAAAAAATATAAAATTGAAATATTAAATTGGTACTCTTTTTATGCGCTAATTATGTATTTTTCTTTTAGGCGGTTTTTGAGCGAAATCAAGTGCTCACACCTTTTATATACTTTTGAAAATAACTCATGGGAACATTTGGTTGCAATAGCAAGTCGTGAAGTTAGTACAAAAACAAAAGTTATTGGCTATCAGCACACGGTTGTTCCACAAGCTGCTTTAGGTATGTTTATTATGCAGCCAGAAAAACCTTGTTATGCATATCCAGATAGGGTTTTAACTGTGGGTTCAGAGCCTATGAATATCCTAAATTCTTATGGAGTTTTTACAAAAGATTATATTAAATCGGCCTGTGCTTTAAGGTATGAATATTTAGAACATCTTAAACCTATTGTTGAGGCGGGTTCTATTAAAAAAACACTGCTTGTGGCTTTAGAAGGGGTGCCTGAAGCAGAAAGCATGCTTGAATATGTTTTAAGGCAACTTGGCGGTGATAGTGATTGGCATATTTTAATTCGCTGCCATCCAGCAAGGCCATATAGTGTTGTTAAAAACAGATTAAGTATTAACCCCGATGCTTTTTTAAATCTTGAAGTTTCAAATTCTATTTCGGTTCAAACAGACATTGAGCGCGTAGGTGTGGTTATGTACTGGGGTAGTGCGGTGGCACTAGAAGCACTTAAAAGAGGCGTTCCGCTTATCCATTATGATGTGGGTAGGCTTTTAAGTTTCGACCCGCTTTTTGAGTGCCATGACCTAAAATGGGTGGTTTCAGAAAAAAAATCGCTTAAAAAAACGTTGGATGCAATTGCCGTAATGCCAGGCCCTGAGCTTGCGAAGGCAAAAGAGCGCGCTTTTGATTATCTAAATAATTACTTTCACCCCGTAACAAATGAAAATTTGGATAAGTTTATTTAATTATTAAGGGTGGCTGTACTAGCCCAGCCCCGCTGTGCGCCGCGGCGTGTGTGTATTAGCTTTATGCAAGGATTTTCACAAATTCAGCGATTACCACGAAATCTACATAACTTTAAGTTGTAGCAAAATCACATTCACTGCTATAAGTAATTATTATGCTCAAAGCAGCTATTTTAGGGTATGGGTATATGGGTGAGATACGGCATCGCGTCATAGATTCCCATCCAGACATTGAAGTTTCATTAATTTGTGAGCCTGATGAACGCAAGCTTCAGGGGAATTTTCCATTTCAAGTTGTAAGAGACATTAAGCATGCTCTTCCAAGTAATATTGACGTTGTTTTTGTTTGCACCCCCAATAATTTAATTCCTGAAATTTCAATAGAAGCTATGAAACTTGGTAAACATGTTTTTTGTGAAAAACCCCCAGGCAGAAGTCTTCAAGATGTTATTGCAATTAGAGAGCAGGAAAAAAAATCTAAAGCGTGTAAATTAATGTTTGGTTTTAACCATCGTTATCATCCAGGTGTTAGGCGCGCTAAAGCACTTATCGATTCAGGTAAATTTGGAAAAGTTTTATGGATTCGTGGTGTGTATGGCAAATCGGGTGGGAAAAACTTTCCAACTTCATGGCGCAATCAAAAAGATGTAGCAGGTGGTGGCATTCTTCTTGATCAGGGAATTCACATGCTTGATCTTTTTAATTATTATTGTGGTGAGTTTACAGAAGTAAAAGCGTTCACAAGTAATGCATACTGGAAATTTGAAATGGAAGATAATGCGTTTGTTATATTAAGAAATTCAAGCGGACAAAATGCCATGCTTCATTCTTCTGCAACACTTTGGAAACACAGATTTCAAATAGATCTTGGTTTAGAAAAAGGATACATGGTCGTGCATGGTCTTTTATCAAAAAGCGGCAGCTACGGGCGGGAAACTTTAACTGTTGGCCAAAAACAATTTGAAGATGAGTCAGATGCTGTTGGAAACCCATCAGAGCAGGTTACTTATTTTGATAAGGATTTATCGTGGGAAATTGAAGTTGATAAGTTTGTGAAATTCATAAAAAACAATGAGCCTGTTAAAGAAAGTTCATCACTTGAGGCATTAAAGGCTATGCAGATTGTTGATAAAGCCTATAAAAATAATCAAACTGTTTAATTGAGGTAGTTATGGAATATAGTGTTATTAACAGCAACCTTGCTCAAGGAGAAATAAAACCACAAGTGTTACTTTCAAAATACATTGATCTTGTTGCGAATGATGTTAAAGAATATTTTAATGTCGAATTCAATAAGGAATCAACTTGCCCTGCTTGTGGTGAAAAAAAGGTCAGCGAATCTTTTAATAAGTGCGGCTTAACTTATAGGGTTTGTGATACTTGTTTAACGGCTTATGTTAATCCACGCCCAAAACAAGAGCAAATTTCAAAGTTTTTTAAAAATTCAAAAGCCAGAAAATTTTGGCTAGATGAAATATACACAAAAACTGCAGCTGTACGATCGGAAAAAATTTTAGAACCTCAAAAAATATGGATTGAAACATTTCTAGATTCAATGGTGGATGATAATTTACGCCAAAATGGCAAAATACAAATAGCCGAGTATTTGCCATCGCATCCTGGGCTTTATAAATACTGGAAACAAAATGAAAGCATTAGCGAATACTCCATTGTTGAGCCTCTTTTTGGTGTAAGCGGTGATATTGAAAAATATTGTTTTTCTGCAAGTACGGACAAAAAATTTCAAGCAGTTTGCCTTTTTGACACCCTTGGACGCTCAGAGAGGCCAGGTGATGTTTTAACTTGGGTCTCAACCCATCTTGTTGAAGGTGGTGTGTGTTTTATTAATTCGCTTTTTTCAACCGGTCTTGATCTTCTGGTTTTAGGAAAAGACACAGACACACTAATCCCACCCGATCACATGAACCTTTTTTCTTATGAAGGCATGCTAGAACTTTTATCCAGAAATAAATTTGAAGTATTAGAGCTAAGCACACCCGGCGTTTTAGATGTTGATAATCTTATTAATTCCGCAAAAAATAAAAATATAAAATTCCCTTTGTTTTTTAAGTATATTTTT
>CAZQUK010000337.1:0-3868 GCA_964596435.1 uncultured Oligoflexia bacterium | reverse complement strand
AAAAAAGAAGGCGCGTTAATTAATTAATCCGTGGTGTGGATGAAGCGCTTACAATCGTTTGTAGTGGTAGCGACTGACATAACGAATCCTTCAATTGCATACGTTCCACGGTCATCAAGGTAAAAATTTAAGCCGTCATTTGTGGCTGGATTGCCAGAACATGTGTCAATTATCGTTGCTGCAACAGCATCTACATTCGTAGGATCAACATATACCCAAGCTGCAACGGAAAGCGTTGTTGCACTTGCTGTAAATAGCGGACTAGTTCCAAAGTTTACATAGTCTCCATCACCATCAAAAGCAACTGCATGTGTTCCAATTTTCTTGGTTGTTGTATACGTTGCATTTCCGCCAAAAGAACCAGTATTTGAATTGCTTGATGAATCGGTCAGGTCGCTATCCATCTTCCAGTAACCAACTAGGCTGTTCCATTCTGGTGTCCAGTCAGACGATAAGACTGCTGTGTTTTCTGTTCCGTCTTGTTCTAACCAGTTGTTCGCGTCGTCCCATTGTGTTGAAGAATGTGTGCCCGCTGCAAATCCATTTGTGGCACTATTATCATCGTCGGTTTGATCAATTTCAGTTAAAGATGCAATTCCGGATGAAAAGCTAAAAGCAGAAGAAGAACTTAATATGTAGTTTTCTGATGAAGTCAGTTCCCAGTTTTGTGTAAATGCTGCAGGTGTTGAGTCTTGAGAGCTACTAGAAGAAGATGATGCACTTGTTGTGGTGGCTGTGGGAAGTAATGTGCTGTCTGTGATTGTTTTTCCGTCATCATTAATGCCGGCTTCGCAACCTGCAATAACGCCCATAACACATATTGCGCAAACGGGCAGAGACAGCGTTTTTAGTGTGAGTATGATTTTCGCGTAACCTAAGTTCAACATACGTTCTCCATTTACATCCGCACGGGCAACAATATAACCAGTGTACAGTTTGTTTTGGTAGAATGTAAGTGTGTACGGCGCGGTACACCGCATTATTGTGCGGTATAACTATATGTAAATAAAGAAGTATTATGGATATCCAAAAATATAACGCAAATTATTAAGTTCTATCGGCGGCCTCGTGCGCCCCCGGGTTGGATAGGAAAAAAACTTGACCCGTTTTGTATGATAATGGTATTCTTAAACTGTTAATAAGGGGGACGTATGCAATCTATTAATAAATTATATCTTAGCCTGATAATTTTAATTTTATCATCTTCCTGTAACAGTGTTGATACAGCAGTAATGAATGTAGATGATGTTGTTGACCCAAAAGAGCAGGCATTTTCGCCTGCCCCGTGCACTGACACAACAGAATCAACAGGTGAGTGCTCTTGGTCCATTTCAATTGTTGAAAACAACAGTAGCGATTACAAAATTTATTATCAACACAGTGACGATGCTCCAAGTCCTAGATCAATCAGACTTGCCGCACTTGAGTTACAAAGATTAATTGAAAAATCCACATCAGTCAGATTACCAATTGTAAACAAGTACTCAGAGTTAGTGAACCATGAAAAATTAATTATTTTGGGTCAAAACCAATTATCTGCTAGCTTCTACAATGATCAAGTTTTTGAAAACGACGAGTTTATTATAAAACTTAAAGACACTAACGTTTTTATTATTGGCAAAGATACAAGTTTTGAAAACGAGATGTGGTACTTAATGGGGTGGGAATCTTATAACGAAGACGAAGGTGTTTATAACGAAGACGAAGGCACAACGTGGAATGATGTGTACAAAAATCAACTTGGAGTTGGGACTCTAATTACTGCCGATCCTTTCACTTCGCGTGGTACACTGTATGGTACTTATGAGTTTTTAGAGCGGTTTCTAAAAATCAGGTGGTTGATGCCATCAAGCATTGGTGAGCATGTTCCCACAAATAGTGTACTTGCAATAAACTCAATAACCATTAATCAAAAACCAGATTTTAATACCAGATATGTTTCTGGTAATACTTATGAACCAGAACAAACCAGGTGGTTTTTGAGAATGAGAGCACCAACGACCGAACTGGAAAAAATTCGTGTCCCAGGACATAAACTCAATGACTACCTAAAGGATGATGCTGGTATCGAAATTTATAACTTTATAAAGCCTGCCAATTTAGCTGCACACTTAGGATGGATTAGTGACGACACTATTATGCAAGATGTGTGTAAAATGGATGCAGCCGGCGTGTGTCAAACAGTCGATGGTGTAAAAATTATGCTTGGTTTAAGTAAATATTTTGGAAATAATCGAGCGTTAATTGAAAGTGAAACAAACGAATTAATTCGAGCGCAAATATTAAAAAAAGGAATTACTGCCTTAAAAATCAGGTTCTGGCGGGAAGATTTTATTACTGCCTTGGCAAATGGAATAAAAAAACATTTTGATACATATCCCAGTGTTAGAATTTTACCAATAGGGTTACATGATGGTGAAGTGTTTTGTGATGAAGATGCCTGTAAAGGTGATTTGGTTTTTGCAAACAATGATGAAAGTGGTATCGGGAGCTGTCCTTCCATTACTGATGCCGTGCTTAAATATTATAATTCACTTGCGGCTAAAGTATTTAGTGATCCAACAAAATATGAAAATAAAATTTTGAATGGGTTATTATATCAAAATTATATTGATCCGCCTAAAAATAAAATCAAGGTTCATGATAAGGTAAGGCTTCATTATTCAAATTTTAGTACTTACGGGCGCGGACTATTAAAAGATGACCAATATGAAAGTTTTGAATATAGAATTCAAAAATGGACAGAAATTTCAAGTAATATTTCATATTATGGTACTATGCATTGGGTTCCGGCTATAAATTCAATGCCCGTTCCGCCGTCAATGAAAATTCTAAAAAAAGAATTACCAATACTTAAAAAATATAATGTTAAAAATATTCTTTATGTTTCTGGTGTTCAGTGGGGTACGAGTGCAGTGTCTGATTATATGGTGACACGGCAGCTGTGGAATGCAAATGTAAATCTTGATGAAATCTACAAAGAATGGATGGATATTGCATACGAAGGTGCAAATACAGAAATTGATGCCATCTATAAAATGTTTGAAGATGCAATTGAAACTATGCGCACTAAAAAAGTAGTATTAAATCAATTTAATACTTTCATGTCTGATATGCCAGGTAGTATACGAGGTATATACAGTGATGCCGAGGGTAATCTTCCGGGTGATTTTTTAATAAATTATGGAACACAAACGTATGACCCAAAACTTTGGTTTTTTGATCTGTATTTATTTCCAAAATCTAGTGAATCAAGCGAAAGGCCACAATTAATAAGCCTTGAAGAACATTTGTTAAATTCCCTCAATAAAACATTAAGCCAAGAGGCATCTATGCGGTTAAAAATATTTTTTCATTCATTTATTAACCTTTATGATGATTTTTTTGATATAGGCTTTTATAAAAACTTTAGAACTAATAAAAGCAATGCACCGTTTGTAAATAAATTTATTGAGACATATCCGGATGCAGATTTGATTATTGATTCGATTAAGGACTATATTCATAAAAATGCATGTACATCGGGTTTCTTCAAGTATAAGTCTATATATATGCCTTCAGGCTCTAAGGGAACTTATGCTGCTGCTATTTGTCCGATTGTTCTTGATGGTGGTAACCTGTTTTCAGATTTTGCTTCTGTTTGTTATTTTGTGCTTTGTGATGGATCCGATGATCAAACAATTGAATTGTCTACATTAATAACTACAGAAGACAATATGTATCCAACAAAGATAAAATTGAAAAGTGAATGGGATAAATATAAAGATCAATATGCTTTTGAGTCCAAGTACACTTGCGACCTTCGCGGCAATATTGGCGGCAACACCTGTGATACGATCCTTGAAAGAAATTCCAGGCAGTTAAGTAG
>CAZQUK010000336.1:0-3913 GCA_964596435.1 uncultured Oligoflexia bacterium | reverse complement strand
ATTGTATAACTTATTAATATAATTAATTTATTTTATTATTTTTTTTTCGTCTGTTTTACTAACAATAATTTCATAAAATTATTACATTATATTCTCTTAAAAAACTTGCAAATATTTCAAAATACCGCATCATTATATCGTTAAGGGGGGAGAGATTTATGGAAGAATCTCGGAAGCAATTATTCGAAGAATGTCGTCAGAAGCTTATAAAAACCAAGGAAGAGCACCTAAACGGTCTTAGATCCTTAAGTGAAGACTTAACTAGCGAGATCAATGGTGATGAGGGCGATATAGCCCAAGCATTGCAGCAGCAGCATACGTCTTTAGTTCAACGCAAAAAAATGATGCAGGAAATTAGGGAAATAGATGCTGCGCTCCAAAGGCTTGAAGATGGGTCCTACGGGATTTGTGAAGAGACAGAAGAACCCATTGAAAAAGATCGTCTGCTTGCTATTCCATGGACACGGCTTAGCCTTACGGGTGCTGAGATACTAGAGCGTAATCAGAAAAGATACGCACTTAAATAATATATTGTTTTTTATATATTAGATCTCTACCGCCCTTGTAATAAGCAAAAACTAAAAATGTGGCAGTTTATCGCGTCATGCTCGAATAATTGTACTTAGTGTTTTTTCGCAAGCATTTGTCGGTTTTTTCCGATGCGTTCAATTTCGGTAAAACGCAGAAATATTTATGATGCAAAAATGGATTGGATCTCGGATTCGATTTCTGATTCATTTGATTTTTTTGCAAGAGACAACTCCTTAATCAGAAGTTGTTTTGCCTGATCAAGCATTTTTCGCTCACCAAAAGAAAGATCTTTGCTGTGTCTTAATAAAAACAAATTTCTTAAAACTTCTGCTATCTCAAAAACAGAACCAGTTTTAATCTTTTCCATATATTCGCGATAGCGGCGATTCCATGTTGTTTGGTCTATTCTTACATCTCTTTCTTTTAAGATTTTATAAACGTTATCCGCTTCTTTTGTTGAAATAATACTTCTAAGCCCAACTTGTTCTGCATTATCAACAGGAACCATGATGGTCATTTGATTTTCAACAACCTGAAGAACATAAAATTTTTTCTTTTTACCACCAACAGAGCGTTCTTCAACTCGCTTAACAACAGCTACACCGTGAGCTGGATAAACTGTGCTGTCGCCTATATTAAACATCTTATAAAAACCTCCAAATATAAACCGACCAAATAAAAAAAATAACCGGACCAGTTTATTAGTTAAACGCTCATAAGAAAGCATCCGGAAATTAACACAACGCGCTGCTAAAGTCAATAAAACGACTTGTAAGTATCGCAATTGCTGTGCTCTACTTAAGCAATAAAGGGGCCAAAAAGGACAAGCCAACTCATTGATTTATCTGGTGTTTGTATGACACTGGGCGCTAAAAAGCCAAAAGGGCTGTTCTAAAAATATCAACTGTCAAATATCTAGCCAGTCAAGTGGATATTTACCCTTCTCACACAGCTCTCCTGAAATATAATCCATGTTTCTATCCACATGACGTCTTAACGCCTTAAAATTGCCCCTTAAACGCCTATTAGCGTAAGTAAAAAATATCTCTGCAAGATCCATTTCAAATTTGCAATTATCAGGACCACCTTTTTTATTAAGAATATGTGTTAAACGCGAAATAACACATATTATGGCATAAAGATCTATGGCCACTGTTGCAATACGCTTTTGCACCATCTGCTTTTCAATTATTTTCTTTTTATGCTTTCGAACCAAATAATCGGCATCCCTTACAAGCTCATAAGTGTACTTTTCAAAAGCCCTACACATCTTTCTTAGAGCTGGATGTGCCTTTGTAATTTTGGGTCCATAAAACCGTCTCAAGGCTTTTTTCCCTACATACATTCCAAGAGGAACGGCACATGAAACCGGATTTTTCATGGATTTTGCAAGTTCACCCAGCTCCTTTCCTGGTCCATCAAATCCGGAAAGAGCAATAAAGAGATGTAAAATCTCATTAGTACCTTCAAAGATTCTGTTTATTCTAGTATCTCTTAACCACCTTTCATGCGGGTACTCTTTCATAAAACCAGCACCACCCCAGATTTGAATATTTTCATCAGCTGCGCGCCAAACCATGTCGGATACGAAAATTTTTGCAATTGCGCCCTCTACTGAATAATCCACACCCCCCTTATCAACAAGACTTGCAGTGATAAAAGCCATCGCCTCGCCTGCAAAAATATCAGAGGCCATTCTTGCAAGTTTTTCCTGAATGATACCAAATTCAGCTAGTTTTTTTCCAAACTGAACTCTTTCGTTTGCATGCTCAATTGACATTTTAAGACACGATTTCATGCCGCCAAGACATCCACCGGCCAGCCCCAAACGGCCACTATTTAAGACTCCCATTGCGACTTTAAATCCGTCCCCTAGTTGTCCAATAAGATTTTCTGCGGGAACTTTAACATCTTCAAAAAAAATTTCATTGGTCCATGAAGAGCGAATACCCATTTTATCCTCTTTAGGGCCCACTTTTACTCCTTCTGTTGGGAGCTCAATCATAAAACAACTTATACGATCTTTTTTTACCCCATCTATTTCAATTTCCGTTTTAGCAAAAACGGTCATAAATGAGGCAACCTCTGCGTTTGTAATCCAAAGTTTTGAACCATTAATAACGTAATGTTTTCCATCATCAGAAAGTTTTGCTCTTGTTGAAATTGAGGCAGCATCGGAACCGCTGCCTGGTTCTGTTAAACAAAAACAGGCAATAAGCTCACCCGTTGCAAGACGCGGTAAAAACCGTTTTTTTTGTTCGTCCGATCCAAAAAGGAGAAGTGCTTTATAACCGATACTCTGATGGGCACCAAGAGTAACAGCAAGTCCCCCATCGGCGCAGCTAACCTCTTGTAAAATTCTTGCATAGGCCCCCTGCCTCAAACCCAACCCACCATATTCTTCAGGAACAGCAAGCCCCATTACTCCCATTTCGGATAAATGAGTCAGAATTTCTTTGGGCATAAACCCCTGTTTGTCCCACTTTTCAGCCTCGACATGCTGCTCTACAAATTTTGAAAAGCTATCAATGATCATTTGTATTGTTTCAACTTCATCTGCCGTTGGAACCGGAAAAGGGAAAATCAGATCCTCTTGTATTTGACCCATAAAAAGAGACTTCATAAAACTATTGGTGTTTGTTTTCACAAATGTTCTCCTTGATCGAATATTAACTGTATCTGCTTATTTTATTTTGACATTTTGTCCTTTAAAAGCACAAAAAACAAAATAAATTTGACAACATGTCATGTGCACAGCAGTAAATATTTTTTTAATCATAAAGTATTTGTTTTAAAATAATTTTGATCCCGTTGTTTTAATTAAGTTTCTAAAATATTTTCATTTTTTGCAAGTGCGTGGCATTGTTTTTGCAAAATTTATTAGAGCTAGGTTTTTATTCTGTAGTTGTTCTTATTACAACTTATGAATTTTAGTTCAAATCATAGGGGATACAAGGAAGTGTCTAGATTCAGAGAAAAAATAAGCGGCATTTTTAGTAACGTTGTTGGAAAAACAAAAGCAGGTATTAGTAAGCTTCCGTCGTTACTTTCAAAACTGAAGTCAAAAAATTCACAAACTACTGAATCCTCTACGTCAAATTTCAGGACAAAACTGCAGGCTCTTAGTGAAAAATCTAAACACATTTTTTCAAACGCAAGTAACGCGCTAGGTCGGATTGCAAAAAACAAAAAGTCACCAACAACTTTGGGCGGCGCAAGTAAACTACGTGAAATTTTAACAAATCCATCCAGTCAACAACTGCTTACACTTTTAAAGAAACCAGGTCTTGATTTCTATACAAAGCTTGGAACGGTTCTTTTTGTCACCTACTTTCTTGCAGATCTGGTGGCACTGCCGCTTAGCGGACTAATTCCTGAACCC
>CAZQUK010000335.1:2044-3931 GCA_964596435.1 uncultured Oligoflexia bacterium | reverse complement strand
GCAGAGAAGCCGAAAACAAAGTGGCCCAAATCAGAAAAGAAGTTGAAGAATATAAAAAGAGGGCCCAGTACTTTAAAGCCGAATTTACAAAAAAGAATTCCGAAAAAGAACTGCTTGGCGCTATGTTAGACAAAAAAATGCAAGCTCGCGAGCGTGAGTTTGAAGCAGAAAGAAAAAAGCACGCCGATCAGATTATAAAACTTAAAAACGAAGATAAGTGGATATCGATAGGAAGTGCCGGTGAAAATCTGGTTAAATTTATAAATAAAGTAATTAACTCGCAAGAGGAACTACTTGGAGCTTTTGAAAGCAGAATAGATTTAAATAGTGTCCATCCGCTTCTTAAAAGAGCACACGCGGATCAGATTTCACAATGGAAAAGGGATATAGGTTCACTCTTCCAGATTAAAGAACAGGTGGAATGTTTGTGCGATAAAAAGAAGGTCGCCACCCTACCGCCACCTTTTGTAATTAAAAAAGAAATTAAATTGGTTCCAGTTGACGGTGAAAAAAGTGAACTAAGGAACAATATTGAAAGAATATTCAAAGAAAGGTTGGTTTAAGGTTCTATGAGATTTAACCTCTCAACCCCTATGGGTTTCACCCTTGGTGCCGCAACCATTTTGTTTACACTAACACTTGATACAGAGGGGGCCAGTTTTTTTTACAATCCCCACGCAATAGTTATAGTTTTTGGTGGAACGCTGGCCGCAGCTCTTATCTGTTTTCCACTAAAACACTTTGTAAATATGACAAAAATATTTTTTTCAACTATTATGGGAAAAGGCAAGCAAGAAATGGTGGAAACCATTAGCGAGATATCAAATCTTGCCAAGATAGCGCACTCTGGCCAGGGACTTGAAACCCAAAGCGGCAATATAAAAAATTTCTTTTTAAAAGAAGCAGTTGAGTTAATGCTAACTGGTGGCCTTACGGATGAAGAACTAGAGGAGGTTCTGGAAAAAAGAGTTGAGTTACAAAATGAGAAATATAAAAGTGAGGGCATAACTTATAAAATAATTGGAAAATTTCCTCCGGCCTTTGGCCTGATTGGAACAACGTTAGGTATGATATCCCTACTCCAGGGGCTGGGTGGAGAGGATGCTTTTAGAAAAATTGGTCCCTCCATGGGAACTGCTCTTGTGGCAACCTTTTATGGTCTTGTTCTTGCAAATTTAATAATGATCCCGGTTGGTGAAAATCTCGCCAGAGCCTCTGAAGAGGATCTTTTAATGCGAAAAATAGTGGTTGACGGAATCCTGCTAATTAAAGACAAAAAACATCCACTTTTAGTTGAAGAATATTTGAAGAGTTACATCACTCCTGGTGAAAGAAAGAACCTTTATAAGAATACCGCTTGAAAGTCTGACTAGATGGTAAATTTACATAGTAAAAAAGAAGAAAAGAATAAGTTAGGACCACCGAAGAAAAAAAGAAAGAGGCGCTATAGAACTCTTGTGGAATCAAGAGATGACGGTGAGGGTAATTGGCTTGTTTCTTTTGCTGATCTAATGACACTTCTTCTGGCATTTTTTGTTATCTTGGCCGCTTTTTCTACTCCTGACCCTGAGAAATTTGAAAGATTAAGACGCGAAACCCTGGATAGTCTTGGTATCGAGTATAAGCACCAATTAAGCGAAATCAGAGATTCGCTTTATGATGTACTGGAAAAAATGAAACTTAAGGACCAGGTTGCAATTGTTGAAACACTTGATGGATTAAAAATATCTTCTAAAGGCACACTGTTTTTTGATTCAGGATCTGTGGCGCTAAAACCCCAGGCTGCTTTTTTAATGAATAAAATTGCTGAAATACTTGTTAAAAATGCAAAAAATTATGCAATTTTTGTTGAAGGGCACACCGATAACGTACCAATGGTTTCTGAGC
>CAZQUK010000335.1:0-2034 GCA_964596435.1 uncultured Oligoflexia bacterium | reverse complement strand
TTTCCAAGTAATTGGGAGCTTTCTTCGCATAGAGCTGGTGTTATTGTAAGGTTGTTAGAAGTAAAGGGTTTTTTACACAAGGACCTGAGACCCGTGGGGCTAGCAGATACCGAACCACTTGTACCAAACATTGATGTATCTGGAAAATCAATACCCATAAATCAGGCAAAAAACAGAAGAATAGTTATTCGAATTAAAAAGAAACTTGGTTAATTATCTTGTTCAGCTATAGTTGGTAGCCAAAAGGTGTATTCAATATTTGGCTCATCTGCAAATAACATAATCAGTCTATCGACACCGATTGCAATTCCTGATGATGGTGGAAGCCCCTCTTTTAGAATATTAAGGAAATTTTCATCAAATAGGGTGGGTGGAAAAGTGTTGGCATAAGCAGCTTTTCTTGTTTCCATTTCTTTTATAAATCTTTTTCTGTATTCTTCTGGGGCACATAGTTCTCTGAAGGCATTTCCAAGCTCTAATCCGCCGACATATATTTCAAAACGCTTGGCCCATGGAAACCCGTTTTCATCGTTTTCAATAATTGCAAGAGAAGCTTGAGATGCGGGATAGTCCTCAACAAATACAGCTTTGTTTTTGGGAAGTTTTTGTTCAATACAGTTTAGCCAGATTTTAAAATATATGTCATCCCAGCTGTCGTTATCTGTAACCGTAATGCCAAGCTTTTTTGCACTTTTTTTAAGCTGGTCCAAACTTTGTGTTTCCTCGAGTATTATACCGGTATGCGTTTTAAATAAATTTCTGATTTTAAATCTTGGCCAGGGGGGGGTGAGGTTAATTGTTTGGTCCTGGTATCTGATTGACGTTGCGCCGGTTAGTTTTTTTGCTATATGTAAAAACAAATTTTCCGTGTCTTTTTGAATAGTTAGCTCGTTTACTTTGGCTCTGTAAAACTCAAGAAGCGTGAATTCAGGATTGTGTGTGTTGGATTTTGGTTCATTTCTAAAAGCAGGGCAGATTTGAAATATTTTTTCTAATCCACCAACTAAAAGTCGCTTCATTGCAAATTCTGGTGAGGTTGGAAGATATGCGCCAGTTGTTAATTTAAATGGATTGATGTGTGCTTCCATGCCAGGGGAGGCCACAAGAAGTGGGGTCCTGGTTTCTAAAAAACCCTGTTCAAGAAAAAAATTCCTTATTTCAGCTTCAACAATTTGCCTTATTTTTATGGCCCCAATTCTTCTTGGATCATTAACATAATTTTTAATACTCATAATATTCTATAGTCTTTAAGTGTTAGCGGCAGATCGTGCTATTAAAGTGTTGTCAGACTTTTATCACAGTGAGTAGCTTGCACTTAATAATGTAAAAATACCCTGATCAAGTCCAAAATTTACAGCATCAACGCCATCTGACACGCCATCGTTATTAAGATCAGCATTATTACCAAAGGCCCAATCAATATTAAATTTTTCTATATGAAAACTCGCACCAAGTCTTGCGGTTGTAGAGTTAATAATTGAACCAGGACCCCGCTGGTAGTGATACAGGTCGTGTCCGAGACCGGCCCTTAATGTTAACCATTCTTTTGCATTGCTCTCAATGCCGACACTTATTGGTGCTCTTGTTCTGGTTCCCTGCCCGTTTTGGTGCCAACCCGATATACTGTAATAAAGGTTGATACCACTTGTAACAATTGTATTTCTTCCAATTCCCCCACCCCAAACTCTTCTTGATGGGACGATTGCACCGTTTTTTTCTTTTGATTGACTTACAAGAATGTAGGGTATCCACTCTCCCCATGTGTATTTTATTCCGCCCTTAAATGCACTGTGTTTTGTTTCAACACCACTAAACACTTCGCGGCCATACACTTTTACGTGAAAGAAAGGTTCGAAATCCTCATATTCTGTGCCGAGTGAAATATTAACATCTCTTGAAAATCCGTTTGTCATAGTATTTGTGGCGGTTCCTACGCCAAGTCCCCACTTGAAACCAAAGTCGGAGCCCACAAAAAATTCAAAGGCTCTTGCTGGCAGAATATTATATGTTGTGGGTGGGGCCGGAATATAGGAT
>CAZQUK010000334.1:0-3937 GCA_964596435.1 uncultured Oligoflexia bacterium | reverse complement strand
GTTATATTAGGTTCAAACTATTAAACGGTTGCACTTCAGATTTGAAGTCGGGATAAATAATAATAAAATAACAATAAAAACAACTAGATGTGGCGTGGGCCTCTGTGCCGGCGCAATAAGAGTGAAAAAATATATGTTTCAGGTGTTTCAAAAAAGTGTTACAAACAATAATCTGAAACACAAATAGTAATAAACATTAAATAGAAACAAGAAATGATATAACTCTATGAATAAACTAAAGATATTGTTTTTGTGCGGAATGAATTCAGCAAGGAGCCAGATGGCAGAAGGTTTAGTAAAAAATCTGGCAGGTGAAAAAATTTCACCCTTTAGTGCAGGAGTGAGCGCAAGCCAGGTTCACGAAAATGCAGTAAAAGTAATGAGTGAAATTGGAATTGATATTCGGGAACAAAGCTCAAAGAAAATTGATGATTTAGATAAAACTGGTTTTGATCTGATAATTACCCTTTGTGATGAAGCAAATGATTTTTGTTCTTCACCAACATTGCAAAACAAAAACTTATTTGTAGGAATTCCTGAAATTATTCACTGGCATGTGGATGATCCACTTAAATCATCAAACAATATTGAGATTTTCAGAGAGGCAAGGGATAAAATCAAAGCCTACATTGAAACATTTATTAAACACGGATATCTGGATGTTTTGTATAATAAAAAAATATTTCAGGAACATTTCTTTGATGCATTAAATGATGGAATTATTGCACATGATATAAACAGGAGCATTTTTATTTTTAACCATATTGCAGAGAAAATTACAGGGTTTTCGCGCGAAGAAGTTATTGGCAAAGACTGCCATAATGTTTTCCCCGATGGTCTTTGTGGGAAACAATGTTCTTTTTGTGAAAACGGAGACGACAAAGATCATAAAATTAATAATAAATTCGATTATGAAATAAAATTTGTTACCAAAAATGGTGAGAATAAAAATCTTAAAATGGCTGTTGTGCCTGTTAATATGGGGCCAGGTAAGGGTGATGGTATTGTTGCTTCAATTCAGGATATAACGGAAATATCTGAACTTCGCATTGATGTAAAAAATAAATATAGCTTTCATGGAATGGCAGGAAATTCCCGGCAAATAGAGGAGGTTTTTAAGACCGTAAGGCAGTTTAGTTCATCCGATTATCCAATTTTAATAACTGGTGAAAGTGGAACAGGAAAAGAGTTAACCGCAAAGGCTATTCATAACGAGAGCAGAAGAAAAGGCGGACCGTTTGTCCCAGTAAATTGCGGAGCACTTCCCGAACACATACTTGAAAGTGAACTTTTTGGACACGTAAGAGGGGCCTTCACGGGTGCAATTAGGGACAAAAAAGGGCGCTTTGAACTTGCAGATGGTGGGACAATTTTTCTTGATGAAATTGGTGAAATTTCGCCATCTTTTCAGGTAAAACTTTTGCGCGTTATTGAACAGAAAAGCTTTGAGCGTGTTGGGGATGAAAGAACAATTAAAGTAAATGTTAGGGTTATTAGTGCCACAAACAGAGAGCTTCAAGGAATGATTGAAAACGGTGGGTTTAGGGAGGATCTTTTTTACAGGCTTTCTGTTATACCGGTTAAGCTGCCGCCTCTTAGGGAAAGAATTAACGATATACCGCTGCTTGTGCAGCAGATAATTGAAAAAATAAAAAAAGAAACTGGTTTTAGGTCGAAAATTTCTGATGAAGTTATGGAGAGATTTATAAATTACGATTGGCCAGGAAATATCAGACAGTTAATAAATGTGTTACAATTTTCGTCAGTAAGGGCGCAGGGCAAAGAAGTTAAACTTCAGCATTTACCACCAGAAATAAAGTTAAATTTTCACAATGCTATTAAAACCTCAATTAAAGATGTTGTTTCAATTCAAAATGGACTTGTTAAAGGTAAAAAGCGTTTAAGTAAAAAAACTGTAAAAGGGGCGCTTGTTGAGGCTGGAGGTAATAAGGCAAAGGCTGCAAAAATATTGGGAGTGGGAAGGGCCACACTGTACCGTTTTTTATGGGAAAATGAGTCTTAAACATAAATATTATTGCTCATCATTCTAAAACATTTTGATTATCTTATTTATAAAACTTAGGAATAACATTTTTGGCATATGTTTTGCTTTAATAGTCCTTAAGGAGGCCTAAGTGAGACATATGTTGAAACAATACAATGAGAATCTAAAAAAAGTTGATACCCTCACAAAAGAAATGCTTGCTTTAGCAGATGAAGGCAATAGGGACTCGCAGGATGATACTTGTTCAATTATTTATGCAATCTTAAGAGACTATGCTTATAAGTTGAGGCAGTTAGTAGATATTGAATGTGTAAAGCATAAAGAAAAAGGAAAGTGGGAATAATGGAAGCAATTAATAAAAACGATAATCCTAAAGATTTTAAAAAGTCCAAACCCCTGTTACTAAATAGAAGAGAGCGGAAAAAATATTATCGCTCTTTGCTTGAAAAAAATGACATCGAAGACCTTCTATACGGTTATTTTGATAAAAACATTGAATTGGCTTTAATTTCGCTTCTTTTTGATTCGGACGAAATAATCAAGGAGCGGGCCCTAATTGTAATTGGCAAACTTGCAGCGATTCGTGCAAGAGAAAATACAGAAGCCATAAGGGAAACCGTTAGAAAAATGATTTGGGCCGCGAATGACGAATCTGGGAACAGCGCATGGATGGCGCCAGAGGTTGTCGGCGAGGTTCTTGGAAATGTACCAAAGCTGATTAATGAATTCTTTCATATGCTATTTATGATGCGCAAGGTGCATCCATATAAAAGAGGTGTTTACAGGGCGGTGTGTCGCATCTCTGAGCATAACCCGGAGGTTATACGCGAATATAAAAACGAAATAATCAAAGATCTGGAAAACAGTGACCTTTATGTAAAATTTTATGCAATTCACATTCTTGATAATCTTGGCGCCAGTGGTGATTTAGAGATATTAAGAAAACTTAAGCGTGACGATTCGCAAATAAAAATTTATGATACAAAAACAGGTTTATTTATTAGCACCACAATTAGTAAGATAATAGATAAGCTCTCAACGTAATAAGAATAGTTTAAGGATACCTTATGGATGCTGTATTTCTTTCAAGACTTCAGTTTGCGGTAACAATAATATTTCACTACATATTCCCTGTAATAACAATAGGGATGGCATGGATCATTAATTACATGCTTTATAAGGATCTTAAATCCAAAAACAATGAATATAAACAAATTGCAGCTTTTTGGATAAAAATATTTGCGCTGACTTTTGTTTTTGGCGTTGCAACAGGAATAACAATGGAATTCCAGTTTGGAACAAACTGGGCTGAGTATTCAAAATATGTGGGCGATATTTTTGGGGCCCCGCTTGCGGCTGAAGGTATTTTTGCTTTTTTCCTGGAGTCAACTTTTCTTGGTGTTTTACTTTTTGGGGAAAGAAAAGTTTCAAAAACACTATACTGGTTTTCGTCATTAATGGTTGCTGTTGGTTCAACATTATCTGGATTTTGGATAGTTGTTGCAAATTCGTGGCAGCAAACACCTGCAGGTTTTGAAATAATTAATGGGCGCGCTGAGCTTATTAATTTTTGGGATGCCGTATTTAATCCATCAACGGTGCCCAGATATTTGCACACTATAGATGGGGCTATTATTGCAGGTTCTTTTTTTATTCTCGGACTGGCTTCATGGTTTATTGTTAAGAAAAAACACATTGAGTTTGCAAAAAAAACAATCACGATTGCTCTTCCTTTTGCTTTTATTTCATCCGTTTTAATTGTGCCACTTGGACATTATCACGCTGTTCAGGTTACAAGAACACAACCTATGAAGCTTGCAGCTTTTGAGGGGCTTTTTGAGACACAAAAAAGCGCGCCATTTTTACTTTTTGGTTTACCTGATCTGAAAGCTGAAAAAACAAGATTTGCTGTAGAAATCCCCGGAGCATTAA
>CAZQUK010000333.1:0-3940 GCA_964596435.1 uncultured Oligoflexia bacterium | reverse complement strand
AAGGTATGAACCAACATAAAGACTTGCTGAAATTGTAACCCATTTTAATATAAATGAAGGTTCAAGGAACTCAGGCTTAAAGCTGGCAACACTAAGCGCTACAGCCATATAAGTAGTACAAATGGCCGCAACCCAAACAGTAAGCCAAGCCACCTTCGTGTTTCTGGCTGTAAATCCCGGTGGATTTGAAATTGAAAACTCAAGAAGCGATCTGGCATTAAGTTTTCTGAGTTCTGTTTCATCAAGATTTGATTTGTTTTTATAAACATCAATGAGTTCCTCATAAGAGCTTTGCACTTCAGCTTCATTTCCTGACTCAACTGCCATCATAAGTTTTACCGCTAACCCATAAAAATCGCGTGTACTTTCTGTATATTCGCCCGAAAATAGTGCATCCATTGCTTCAGTAATTTGTTTCCGATCGGCTTTAATATCTAAAATCTCCTCGGCCATAATACCGTTCTCTCTGGCAAGCTTTTCATAGTCGATCGATTTATTTTCATCGTATAACTCCTGCAATTCTTCATATCCTTGCATTAACAAACCTTCTGAATCCGGAAGTCTTAACCCTTGTGATATTTTTACTTTAATGCTTTCAAATTTTTTATTAAATTCATCAAAGCGTTCTTCTTCCATTTGGTTTCCGCGATTAATTGGAACCCATGGCCAAGCATACCACCAAGTTGAACAACAGAAATAAAGCATCCACGCGCGAACGGCCAAAGTTAGCGGTTGACCGGCAATTAAATACCTAAGTGCCAAATTTAAAATTAATGGCGCCTGGATAGTTGCAAGTCTCTTCATAAAACCTTTAATTAAGTAACCACCAACATCAGATCTGGGAATTGAAAGCGTTTCTTTGGTCCATAAAAATATTCCCTTAAAAAGCCCCTCGACTCTATCAACACTTTTGTATGTAATGGTTTCTTCGGGTTGATATCTGTCTTCTACAACTTTAGGCTCTCCTTGGAAAACAAGAGCCGTTTTAGATCCACCAAAAAGCAGGTGTACCATTGCATTCATTCCAACTTCGTAAATATGCTGGCCATTAGTCCAAAGAAGCCCATTAGGGTCGGCAGACAACGCTCCAGGATCGTTTAAGTCTGCTCTTTTTCCAAATAGTGCTGGAAGCATAACAACAATTGCGTGATCAGTTACAAACTGGCGCTTTGTTTGTTCAGAAACATAACGGCTGGCGTTTACAGATGTTAGAAAATCAAATTCACGCTGACCTAAATTAGAAATTCTTCCAGAAACAGTTCTAATAATTTTTCTAAATGCAAGCCTCAAATCAAACAGTGTGTTTCTTGATCTTTGTACGATGTCTTTGGATTTTAAATTAAATGCGGTAGTTTTTGCTAGATTATAGTAATTAACAAGATCCTTAAGATCAATTTCAAGCAGATCCTGCCCAACGCCGGGCTCTTGCATGTTTTTTATTTGTTCATGTATTGCAATAGTTGCCCGTTGCCATTCTTTATACTGATCAGGATCACGTAATATATTTTCAATAAACTCAGGGTTTACTATGCCTGTTTCTGCCTGTAATATTGTAGCAGGATCAATTCCGCTTTCTTCACTAACAACAACGGTGGCAAGTAACCAGGATAAAGACTGCACCCTTAATTTTTGTGTTTCAAAAAGCTCCATTACTTTTAACTGTGTTGATTTAATTTTTGTTCTTTTATCTTTTGAAAGAAGCGGATTATTAACTCCAAGCCTAATATCGTCATCTAACCCTGCCGCTCTACCAATACCAGAATCTGCTTTTATTTTTCCAAACGGATTAAGTTTTCTTTTAACGGATTCAATAAAATTCTCTTGTTTTAGAACTTTTTTAATTGCCAGATTTGAAACGGGTTCAACCAGTTTTGTTCCAATCCAGTTCCAGACAGGAAACATAAGATACGCATATGCACGCATACCCATAGTAACAATTCGCTGCCAAGTATCAAGCGGTGACCACACATCTAGTTTTTCCTTAAAAAATTCTCTAGCCTTAGCCGAAACTGGCGATACCACTTTTGAAATTGATTTCATTCCCGGAATTGAAGCCCATGAAACAAGCATTGTAAGTGGTATCAGTGCTACTAAGGAAACTGTACTAAATAGCAGCGGAACCCGATACTCAGCATGTTTTAATACTGGTGGTATCCAATTCGAATAAATATAATTAATCATCTGAATGGATTCAGTTGGGTAAGATTGCCCAAGTGCCACAGCTCCTGCGCCAAGGGCCGCAATACTTGCCAGAATTTTCATTGGTTTTGATTTCAAAATTGTTGTGGCTCGTAACAAAATTGTTTTACTCTCACCATCTGTTACTTCAGCGCCACTTAACTCAGACTGCCTTGCGGTTAGATCTCGCCAGGATTCCCCAAGATCGTTATCATCTAACTGACGCTCAAGTGATTTAGTTTTTTCGATGTCTTTTTCTGCCTCAAGCTCGCTTTGTGCTAACTCTTGTAATTTCACAAAGCCTTCTAACCATTCATTCAAAGTGAACCTGTCAAAATCCCTTCCACTTAATTCATTTGAGGATTTAATTCTTTTCATTAAAAGCTGAATTGCATCGGGTTTTACCGACAACAAAGCATTTCTTTCACTAGTTGTCATTTTGTCTGAGCGCTCAACAACATCCTGTTTAACGTCTTCGGCATCAAAAATTTTCAGTATTTCAGGAAGCATTTTTTGGGGAACAGAGCCTGGATCAACTAAAAATGCCATCCACGCTAAAATGGATGTTGCAAAACCAATTTTTTCATATGTAACACTTCTTGAAAAAATACCTTTTAAGATTCTGTTGCCGTTAAGCTCTTCAAATAAAACAAAATCACCGGCCGTAAAAATAGGCTCTCCACTTTCACTAAGTGGAATCAAGATAGAATTATCAGTTTGTGCCTGCGCCACACCTGAATCAACAAAGGGCCTTAATCCTCGTGTTAAAAAGGATGCTTTAAGTTTTCCATTCACCTTAAAATCACCCGGTGTTTCATAAAGTTTTCTAAAAACCGGAATAGAATTCTTAAACACCTGTTTAGCAACATACCCCATGTCTATTCCATGAAGCGCCCCTTTGGAATCAACCATTATTAGAAGTTCTTTATCAGCAGCAAATGCCTGCACATCCATATTGCTAAGTATGTGCCTTGCAACAACATCACCGTTTCTTATTGCTTCAAAGGCAAGCTCTTCTTTTTCTGGAAAAACACTAACTCTTAGTGAATTATATGAAACCTCAGGAACACTATGAGCAGCATTATCCAGTTCATAAATCTTAATATTTCTTTTTGATTTAATTTCAATTTTTTGTCCTGCTAAAGAAAAGGCATCAAGTTCCTGATTCGGAATACTTGAAACTTCACCTTTATCAAAAGCATCAAGAGCTGTTTCAATTTTTTTTAGGTGCAGCTTTAGTTTTGGATCATTAAGTTCACCTAAAGCCGGATTTTTAATTGATGTGAAATCTGCAAGTGAACCACTCTCATCTCTACCATTTACGCCGCCATTATTACTTCCTTGGTTTGCGTAAATATTAGGCGGGAAAAGAAGACTTAGACAAAGTGACACAACAACAATTTTTTTATTCAGTGGGAATCTTAGTTGTATTTTCATGCGCTCCACCTTCATTTGCGTTTATGTCCTATGATGTTAACGCGCTATTCACAAGCCAATATTCGGTTAATAATTAGTTAACGGTTTATCATTAATTGACGCGCTTGGTCAAGAAAAACACACACTCATAAATATACGCATGCCCTGTGTTTATGCCTAATATAACAGTTAGTTACATTAGGCTGTGGGGGGCCACAATTTGTTGATCATACGAATATATTATCCAAGCGGTTCCAGGCCACATACGAGAGGTGATTCAACTGCCAAAAAGCCCGAATTTTTTTCTGAAGTGCAACTAATTGGAATGATTGAGAAAGCGTAAGTT
>CAZQUK010000332.1:0-3946 GCA_964596435.1 uncultured Oligoflexia bacterium | reverse complement strand
AAAAAAGAAGGCGCGTTAATTAATTAATCCGTGGTGTGGATGAAGCGCTTACGAAACAAACATCCCACCATGCATTATCTTCATCCGGCTCCACACCAAAATCTGTTCTAAGTTCTTCCGGCACATTTAGCATTTCATAAGCTTTTGTAACAACTCTTTCGCCTTCACCATCTTGTGCCACACGTGAAGGATTCTTGGGATCGTTATCAAAAATTGAACCTTCTTTTAGATGGTTTGGATCTGGCCAGGTCTTACAATCTGAAGATGTACATACAAATCTGAAAATATCATTTGCAGTGATTCCGAGCAAAAATTGTTTATATGATGGATGATAAACATTGCCAGAAAAATCAAACATATAATTATCATTATTAATAAAAAGGTTTATATGTCTCCATTCTGTTTTATACATTTTATTATTTTTAAATATTAAACTGCCATAGTTGGTGTCACCTGCCGTGACATAATTTCCATGAAATGCATCTTCAGTATCATATAAAATATTATTGTAAATTTCAGGTATGTTTTTGAAATTTTTATTTTGTTCCAGATTAGAAATAATACCATAACGTGTATTTTCGACTAAATTACAATAAGCTTTATTTCCTCTTATGTCAGACGATATGTCGAAATTTTGACTTATTGCAAATCCAAAGCCTTGACCAGGAATTATATTTTTATATGCCATTCCTTGTTTTCTGAATCTACATGTATGAGTATCTTTGGTAAACGTTCTTCTGATTATATTTTCTTTTCCGTCTTGTCCCATTTGTGTTCCAAATGCCGGGCCACTGCCTGCGCGTATGCAGGATGTGTCTTCAACAAATCCGTATGAACTGCCTTGAAAAGCAATACAATGAGAATCATTATTTTGGTTCTTTTTTCTTATTCCAATATCGTGGAAGTAGTCATTTTTGAAATAATAATGTTTTAAGGTGTCATTGACGGTTACACCAGGTGGCCTATCATCATCCCAGTTCATTGAATAAAAACCATTTCCAACACAACTATGTTCTGTGTCTGTAATTTCAACGTGGTCGCTATCATAAAAAACATCAAATGCTGTCCTGTCTGCGGCATGGTAAGTATATTTACATCCCTTCCATCTAATGTAAGATAAATGTGAACCACCTGAATAACCCTGTGTAAAAGTCACTAGATTTTGGAATGTAAGTGCCTTATATGTAATATTCTCATATCGACCAGCCAAGATAACCTTCCCATCAGAATCGAATTTTGTTTTATTTAAGAACTGATATCCCATAAAAGGAAGTGAAATCCTGCCAGTAGGACAACCACTATCAGTCAATTTTACATAAAGTTTATATATTCTTCTTATGTTATCTGGATATAGTTTTCTTTCTGCAAAATAAGATCCGGGATTTGCCTTTAAGTTATCTAGAAGTTCCTTCTTCATTGATTCAGTTAATTCATCACGCTTTACAGGATCAAAATTATTTAAATCCTCATAATTAGTATAAATTTCTGAAAGTGTTTTGTGTGCCAGTTTTGATCCATCACCAATATCCTGGAAAAGATATGATGAATCCCCTCCATAATTACCAAGTCTAAATGACTCTAAATCAATACTCCAAATTCCATCACCTTCATCTATCCAGTTGAAGTAAGGACCGTCATTTTCAGTGCAATTAAAATCAGATGAAATTTTTGCAGCACCCCAGACCACACCTTTATCACCAGGATAATCTCCACGATAAGCAATATTTTTATTAACATCAGGATTGTTTAATTCAACTGAATTTTTTGTAAGTTTTATATAGTACCCTGGGATTCTGTTAATTTTAGGTCCTACAATTTCGTGAAGTTGAAGGCCTGTAATAAAAACCGTGTCACCTGGTACTATTAAATCCAAATTGGTTTTTGTGGGATCATCTTTTTGTAAATCATCAAGACTTATTAAACCACTAAATGCGTTATCATAACTTTTACCATCACCTGTTCCATAGCCGACTGCTTTTTGGGGCCTTACATACCAGGCGTTACCAACATAAAACGGGCCATACTTATAAGTATTTGTAAAATTCATAGTTTTTATTAAAACTTCCAGTTTGGCATTTTCAAACTTGGTATTAAATTTCAAATAATATTCGTCACTGCATTTATTGACAGTTTTCCATTCGCTCCAATCAGATCCGTTAAAAAGCCTTACAGTTACTGAGTTAATTTTTTCTAGATTAATATCACTATTTTTAGGAACAAGATTATAGTTCCATTTTTGAACTAAATTTTCTCTAAACGTCCAGTCATCGGGGTTTTCTGAATTTGTAACAAGTCTTCCATTTTCAAGAGTCTTGATTTGACTGTTATCATAAAACCAATCTGATAAATAATTTAAATCTTTATCCAGTTTTGAAAGGGGATTGCGTTTTAAGTTAACGGTTTCATTACAGCCGGTGTCAACTTTTATGCAATATGTTCCGGGATCTTCTGCTATCTGATATTCGCACTCATATTCGCGTGGAGTTATTCCATCATCTTCAAGACAGCTGCTTGGTGTAGCATTTACTTTTGGCATAGTACGAAGTTGAAGGTCTTTATATAAATCCTCAGGCGCAGGTTTTGGTGTAATACCGCCTTCCGGGCATGTAACATCAATTTCTGGAATATTAACCTGTGTGGAATCTGTGCCATTATTGTTGTTACCACTGTTGCTACCATCAGAGAAAAGTTCTCGTTCATCAAATTCTGTTGGTCCCATACAAGATGACATTAAGATCACACAAAGAATTAAAATCCAGTTATATGTGTTTGTTTTCATCTAAAACCCCCAAAAAACGTTCCGTTTCGTATGGATAAATAGTAGTATACTAAACTTATTTAGTCAACAAACCCTTGCATCCTAAAATAATCGCGTATCTTATTGATATTAAAGGATAAAATATTATTATAATACGGCAAAACGCGTGCTGACTCATGGAAAAAGGTAACCGAAACCTGGGTATGCACTTGACGTCACTTTTGGTTGAAAAGATCAATGAAATCAGGCACAGGTTACGTCAAGTGCATACCCGGGAACCGAAAGGGTAGTTCCTCGAAATCATTAACTAACCTGCCTGAGCTTCTTCTTATTGACCAGACTGAAGATAAGGTTTCAAGCTTGCGATCAAGCTCGCGGGAGAGCCTGAAAGGATCTAACTTTCGGTACTGCTGTTGCAGCTTGTTTTTCTGCTCATCGGTTAAATGCTCAGAATCTAAAAGTCTATGATAAGGAGTTTTAGGGGTTTCGTATTCTTTCTTATTTCTTGCCCCAACTCTTGTCTTCCGAATGAGCTTATTGCCCCGTATTCACCTGAATTAAATCCAATGGAGCAAGTGTGGCAGCAACTGAGAAAAAGCAGATTATCAAATACTGTTTTTAAAAATTACGATGAAATAGTTGATTCCTGTTGCGAAGCTTGGAACACATTTTGTGATGAAGACGGAAACATCCAGAATCTCTGCACCAGGTCCTGGGCTAAAAGCTAACAATTATTTTTTGGAATTGGTATAACAACAACAAGTGTTGGTAATGTATATCTTGCCGGCGCAAGCGATGCGGCTATTGATTTTGGAAGCGGAAATAGTACGGCAAAAGGAACTATAAATATTGAGTTAAGTCAGTAATTATAAAAGTTTGATCAGTGTTTAGTCGGGTTTTTTTTCTTAAAATACACAACTCCATAAGGAACTACTTCACAAGATTTTAATTTACCAATAGTTTGGCATGGGGTTTTAACATTTGTAAGCCTTTTAGATTTCAATTTTAATACCTTATCTACATTTTCTTCGGGTATGCATCTGTCTCAAGTTAGATCGCAAGAAGAAATATTGGCGACCTGGAGCCTTCCATGTGTCATAAAATTAGGAACTTGAGTCAAGTGCATACCTAGGACATTTTCTTCGTACCTTTCCACTTATTATGTTGAAAACACAAAATCTGTAAATT
>CAZQUK010000331.1:0-3950 GCA_964596435.1 uncultured Oligoflexia bacterium | reverse complement strand
AAACATCATTTGCTCTCCTTCACTAGAACCACCAACCACTTTTCTGGCCCATACTCTTTGAATATCTTCATCGTTTTCAAAGCTTTTGTGTCTTATATAAACCTTGGCCTTTTCAAGTTCTTTGTTTTTATAATCAACCGGGCTGACCCTTGCAAACGGCTTCTTTTTCTGACCATGTTGCACAAGAAGAGATGCAAATTTTCTGTCTTTGCGGTTCTGCGCAGATTCAAGCGCTGTAACCCTGTCACTATCTGACAAATTAAAATAAGATAATTTTGTTTTAAGATCAGCCAGTGCAATGGCCCTGGGTGGCAGTGGTACAACACTCAAGCTTCCAAAATCCAGTGCTGTCATTTCACCCGCTGAAATCGGTATTTTTCTATTTGGTTCAAATCTATTTTCCAGCGAAGACTCAAACTGAATATTCACAAGTTGTGTGGTCTCGTCCTGTTTACTAAATAAAACTATTGCTTTGCCTCGTGTAATTATTGCCCTCGCATTTGGAGTTAAGATTTTCAATGCTTTAGCTCCTCCTGGCACCTCCACATATAATTGCCCCCTAAAAAGTCTGATTGGATCCACAGGTTCTTCCTGAGAAAGTCTGTTTGATGTAATCTCAAAAAAACTTCCACTACCCGCTTGTAATATGTAGCCTTCGCGATGTTTTAACTGCACCCATCCTTTTTCAATAGAAACCCATCCACCACAGGGAACTCCCGCATTATAAACCGCTTCCCAAGTTCTGGATCTTGTGGAATCTAGAATTTGTACTTCCTGATCAAAACTCTTAACAATGGCACACGGAACCTCAACCGATGTCGGTGTTTCTACCTCAATTCCGTACACTACAGTAAACACAAACACCCCAACAAGAACTGCAAGCCCCATAAGATATTTTGGTATTTGTAATTTACAACCCTGTTTCATTCGTCAATAACCCTCTATTATTAATGGGCCCCTTCCTCTTCATTTGTTTCGTGAACCTGTTCGCTTGCTTTAACCTCAAGCTCATGTGTGTTGTCCTGTACGGATGCTGGTATTCTTTCAACATCAGCACTCGGATTTATCCATCTTGTTTCTTTTGCATAAGGATGATGATCAACAAGCTCTTTTAACCATGTTTGAGCAAGCTGCCGCTGACCTAAGCGTTCAAAAACCAGTGATTTCCACAATCGTGCATGCGCATGAAACGATAAGTTTTCAAGCACTGCCTCAGCGTTAAGTACCAGATCAAAATATTCATTAGCGAGATGAAAGTTATCCAACCGGTACCAGCTTATTCCGGTCATTAAGTAATTACGTGTTGTCTTATATGACTCGTTATCAGCAAGACCCGTTAAAAAAGTAAAAATAACCGCAGCCTTTTCATCTTCTCGTGACTTGAAATACGAAACACCCAAAGTATAAAGTTGTGGCGGCAATAAGTTTTGTGGAGGACGATATCTGATCATTGAAAGCGTTCTCCCAACCCTGGCGCCTGTTTCCTTACTAAGCTCAATGGCAATATGCCTTGTACTGTTCCTTGCCGACTGGGCCTGACAATCAAACCTTAACGTTTCCGTTTGTAACCTTAAATTTGCGTTTTCAAGGCGCAGACGTTCGTTTTCTTTTTCTGAACGCTTAAGATCATCAACTTTTTCTTTAACGCTCTCCCAAGCTCCTGTAAAAATACTTAAATACGAGCCATCACCTTCAGCCATTTTTTCACTTGCAAATTCGAGCAGACCTTTTGATGAATTTTCTTGATTAGAATGAGCATCCGCATTTTTTTCCGATTTTGTGTGAGCATCCGCTCCGGCACCAGTCACTCCTTGAGTGTGCTCAACAACTTCATGCGATCCACCAATCACCCCCGGCACCCCAAAGAGCCAAAACCAGGCACCAGCCAAAACCACCACACAAGCGATGATCCCACCAATTAGAATTTTTTTATTAGCAAAAACTTTTTTTAACAAAGCTAAATGCTCCTTCTCATCTGGCTTATCGGCAAAAAAGAACTACCCTTTAAGATTGATAAAAACTAATAAGGTAAATGACGGAAAAAAAGCCAATTAAGCTCCAACACCCTACAATCAAAGGCTTTGCGCGCCGCGCACGTATTATATCTTTTTAAGGATGTCTAAGTGTATGAGCACGAATACACATTACATTCATCGGTATTTTCGTAGAGTATATTAGTTTTGGGTGAATTTTTAACGCAACACAAGATGCTTTTTACTAATAGTTTGTTTTGTTATATTATCAAAGCACTGTAAAAAGGAATCTATGGAACGATTTTCAAAACTTGTCTCTCAAACTCTTAAGAATGTAATTGAAACTGATATTTCCACTGAAGAACTGGAATTTCCACCAGATCCCAACATGGGCGATTTTGCACTTCCATGTTTTTTGTTTTCAAAAAAACTCAAACAGGCCCCACAAAAAATTGCCGCTGATCTTTCAGAAAAACTTCAGAAGTTTTGTCCAAAAGAACTTCAAATAAAAAATGTCGGACCCTATGTGAATTTTACAGTTAAACCTGAAGCTGTTTGTGAGGCTCTTTTGCGCGACATTTTAAGTGGATCAGATATGGGATCTTATGCAAAACTAAAAAAGGCATCGCGTGAAAAATGGGTTCTTGAATACAGCTCCCCAAATATAGCCAAACCTTTTCAAATATATCATCTAAGACCAACGGCACTTGGCGCCGCACTTGATAGAATAGGACGCTTCAGAGGTTTTGATGTTGTTTCAATTAATCACTTAGGTGACTGGGGCACTCAATTTGGTAAACTTGCAGTAGCGCTTGAACTCTACAAAGACACTCTCCCAAAAGAACCAAGTATTAGCGATCTTGTTGAAATTTATGTTAGGTTCCATAAAGATGCTGAAACAGACGACACACTTGAACATCAGGCGCGAGAAGCTTTTAGAAAGCTTGAAAATAATGATCCCAAAGTCAAGACACTTTGGAAAAAATGCGTTGATATTTCTCTTAAAGAGTTTGAAAAACTTTATAAACGTTTTGGAGTAAGTTTTGACCACTACTGGGGTGAAAGTTTTTATGGTGACAAGATACCAGCACTCATTGAGGCACTTAAACAAAAAAAACTACTGGAAAAGAGTGAAGGTGCACTTGTTGTTAGAGTAGAGGACGAATCAGACAAACAGGAAATACCTCCATGCATTATTATCAAAAGTGATGGCTCCACAATTTACGCGGCAAGAGACCTTGCTGCCGCCATCTATAGATATGAACAACTAAAATTTGATAGAATGACTTATGTTGTTGGAAAAGAACAAAAACTTCATTTTAAACAAGTTTTTTCTGTTCTGAAAAAAATGGATTTTAACTGGATTGATCGCTGCGAACATGTATCAACAGGTCAATACAGATTTTCTGGTGCAAAAATGTCCACCAGAAAAGGTAATTTTTTGACACTAGATAGCGTACTCACACAAACCAGGGAGCAAGTAAAAAACCTGCTTGAACAAAGACAAGCAGAAAAACTTGAAGGATCCTCCCTGGCTGACGAAGCAACAATTGAGGCCGTGGCAATTGGTGCAATAATTTTTGCAGATTTAAGTAGCGACCCTATTAAGGATGTCGATTTTGATCTAAAAAGAATCCTTGATTTTGAAGGTGAAACAGGTCCGTATCTTCAATATGCACATACCAGATGTTTGAGTATATTAAGAAAAGCCAAAAGTGATTTAAATATTGAACCGGAATTTCTTGGCAACCTTATACTGGTACTTAAACACGACGCTGAGATTCGCCTAATTAAAACCCTTGGTTTTTTTCCAATTCATCTTGATCGCACGCTAAAATTTGCAAAAGCGAATCAACTCACCTCTTACTTAATTCAGGTTACAAAAGTATTTGGAACCTTTTATAGAGAATGCAGGGTTATTGGAAAAGATACCGAAATCACAAAAGCCAGACTTATGCTCGTTGAAGCAACACGAAG
>CAZQUK010000330.1:2697-4014 GCA_964596435.1 uncultured Oligoflexia bacterium | reverse complement strand
TTTTATATTTTTTTTACGTTTTTTATTTACTCAACCGCTTACAGTGCCCCGGACCTTGATGACCACGAATACCGTATTGAGGCCCTAGAGGAGACCGCGACCAAACAGCTCCAGTGGGAGGGAAATCTTGAATCCAGTATTTCCAGACATCAGGACAAGGGTCCACAGGGAATGCAAAAAGAAGATGCCGTTGTAAGAACCCACCTAAAGCCAAAATATTCGCCTGCGCGCGGTTATAATTTAAATCTTGATATTATGATGAGAGGGGATTCCGGCAACCCCACAAGAAACACAGTAAGGCTAGATGAGGCTTACGTTAGTGCAAAATTCAGTCAATACTTTCAGGTTCGTGGCGGAAAAATAGTTTATAACTGGGGAAACGCACCCTATTCGAGCCCTATTGACGTTATGAACCCAGTTGATTATTACGAGCTTACACATCCCGATAAACTTGGAATTATTGCAATTGATATGACGTGGATGCCGAGTGCCGCGCTGTCGTTTACATCAGGAATTGTACCAATTTTTGAACCAAGTGTTTTTATTAATCAGACATCCCGCTGGATCAATTTTTCTGAAGTTATTGACCAAGTCATAATGCCAAATATTTCTGTTCCAAGCACTTATGGCATTCCGCTACCTTCGCAACTTACAACCGCTGATGTTGACGTTAAATTTAAAGTAAAATCTGGAATACTAACGTTTCCACAACCGTTTTTAAAACTTGATTATAAATCTATTCTTTTTGACTTTACCGCTATTTACACACTTCATTTTAACCCATTACCTGCGGACTTCATGCTTACATCAACCAGCAGTTCTTTTGATATTACTTCAGCAACACCTTCTGTCACAATTGAAGGCATACCCTTTTATGAACCTGAACATGCCGCTGGAGCAAGTCTAAGTTTTAGTGCCATTGGGTGCACTTTTTTTGCTGATGGATTAATGAAGGTACCACTAAAAATTAGATCCATGTATGATGCTGATACAATCATGGCGTCGCTTGCACTAATTGGGCAGGATGGCAAAATCACAAAAGCTGAGATTGAAACCCCAAGAACAAACGCCCAATCAATAACGCTTGCAACGGGACTTAGAAAGGACTGGACCAAGTTTCATTTGTATTTGCAGTACATGAAAACTTTTTATGGATCAGGAAGTAAATCCGGTTCGCTTTTTCAAAAATTTATTCCAGAAACATCTTCAGACCTTAATGATCTTGACCCTGGAAACCTTAGAGCGCTTACGGCAGGCTCTGTTGCAGGTGGTTTCTTTTGGGATATAGGCGACGTTTCCACAATTTATATCGGCGGG
>CAZQUK010000330.1:0-2687 GCA_964596435.1 uncultured Oligoflexia bacterium | reverse complement strand
ATAATACTCAGGCTCCAAGTTATGTTGCAAGCGGCGGCTTACACTTCAGGCTCACAGAAGGCGTTAAGCTTATGTTTCAATACGACAGGATTGATGGTCGGAACAACACAGTTTTCCACCGAATGAGGCGCAATTCAAAATACTTAATCGGACTCAATATGATTTTCTAATAAAAGACTTATTAACGCCCGACAAGCGAGTCTATGAAAGGCTTAAATACCTGGAAAACCTGGTAACATCGTAATTACATCAACGTCTGATTTTGTTGTGCAATACTCAGCTTTACTTTCAGGCAGCTTCATTATTGTTAGTTTATTGGTCAGAATGTTGCTGGAAATAACTAATTTATTTCCGGCACTGTCTTTTCCAACCAACATATAACCAGGGCCAACTGCCCCAAGCGGTACTTTCCATACGCCAACGCATGTTCCATTTGAAAACTTGCGCATTTTAACAAATCCGCACTCAGCGACGTAAACCTTATTTGACTCATCAATTGCCATTCTGGCACCGCCAAAATTATATATGTTTGGAATTTCAGACACTGTGCCCTGTTGTGGCTCACTGGTCGCTGTGTTTTCAATGTCCATAAAATCTGCAATTATTATCCGTGCCGGGTTGTAATTTGTCTCCTCGGCTGTACTAACCAGCATGTTGTCCATCATATAGACTCTGGCTGGCTGGTACCTATCAGAAACGATATCGATATTTATATCGGCCTCGTAGTTCTTCATAGGGTAGTCAGCAAAGTTTGTGGAGTAACAAACCAGTCGATCATCAGGAACTGGAAGATCAAAACTATATTTATTTATACTGTTTGGACTTGGCTGAAGGTACACGTCACCAGCTGAATCTATTGAAAACCGTCTGTAACGGGTCATACCCATATCGCGATTTGTAATAGGGTCAAGCTCACTTCCTGCATCAACCATGATCGTACTTTCAACAACAAGTGGATCACCGGTTTGCGCCGGTATCTTAATCTTGTTTACAAAATATTCTGGTGGGTTGGCTTCACCTGTGCTTGCATCAACTCCTGTTGCTGAATCCCTACCATAAACGTAGAGGAAAGTATCTGATCCAAACTGGCGCACATCAATTGCTGCAAAGAAATATTCACCCTCTTGAAAATCACCTGGAGGTTTTAAACTGTCATAAAGACCAAAAACACCAAGATCATCGTATCCGATCCAGTCTTTTTCAACAAAAGTGGTTACACCATCAACAATTGTTGCCTCCAAACGCACAATACGTTTGTTGAACCAGTCTGAAACGTAAAGATATTTAATCGGGTCCGTAGCGCCGCCAGTTGTTTGAATGGCCAGGCCGCCGCCTTCTTGTGGGGCCAAGTCATCCAAACTGAATTGGCTGACCATCTGTGTAACACCCGAAAACCAATCCAACACGCCTTTTAAAAAACCATCGACCATACAAACCAGAAGGTCCGTTCTCATTTTTTCTATCGTCACGGCGTCAAGTGCAGGATCAGGATTAGTAATGGCCACAGTTAAATTGTCTTTTTTAGTTTGAAGTGCCGCAAGCTGCGTACTGAAATCTACCGTGCCAGCTTGCCCAATTAAATATGTTTTAAATGTATCAATAGTGTTTGCTAGCGTTTGGGCAACAGATGCAGCCTCCTCTGCTGTTGTGGGAGGAGCGGCTGGGTCCATAACGCCTGTTACTGATGTTTTAAAATTTTCAATTTCTGCAATCTGCGCTTCTGTTAAAGAAGTAGTGTCGATCGAACTGGCGGTGTTTGTAGCTTCCGTCATTGCGGTCTGGATTGCAGCAACCTGGCTACTTACTACCAGAGCTTCAGCGGCAGCAACCGCAACAGCCTGACACTGAAGGTAGCCTGATGTTAAGACACCTGTGCCGCTAACTAGTGCTCCAAACCCTTCAGAAAGGACCGGGTTAAAAGCAAAAGATGATTGAGGTGTCACATTTTGTATTTTCTCAAGAGTAGGAATTGGAACATCACTTGGTAAAAAACAAGCGTCTTGAATGCCTGATAAAGTTTCTTTGGTCTGTTCGTACTTAGTGCCGGCTTTTTCGTACGTATCAATGAACCAATCTAGAATGCCGGTGTTGTCCGCTACTCCGTTATCATCAACCGTCATCGTTGTGGTTCCGTTAATCTCGCTTGCACCTTCATCCTGAGCGGCACCACCACCAGATGTCTGACCGATGTATTCTTCAACATCGCAGGCACTAGCAAAGACCAAAGCTAAAGCACATAAAACTCCTAAAAGTTCATTAAAGGATTTTTTATAAGTCATATATTCTCTCCCTCTATAAACGTCCTTACACCATGAGAGTAGTGTATTTAATAACTCAAGTATACGCCTCTTACGCACACTGTCAACGGTTTTATTAACCGAATTGTTAAGATCGATCGGGTAAGGCGGCGCTATTTACGTTTAAGAAATTATTTTTTTGCGAATGTGTCAGAAATGACCTAAAAAAAGCTGTTTTTTGCCAAAAAATGCGCAAAAGTTATAGATTTGTTTGTGCATTATTTTTTGGCTGCTTTCTTGGTGGGTGCGAAGGTGGTAAAAATAATTTTTTATTCATATTTACAATGTTAGCAATTCCCATTCCGTAAGAATACAAGTAAAAATTTCTGCTTTTTTTTGCTTTAACAACCGGCAAACTTCTTTTCAATAAATGAAAATGATTTTTAAAAC
>CAZQUK010000329.1:0-4031 GCA_964596435.1 uncultured Oligoflexia bacterium | reverse complement strand
TAGCAACAAAGAGCACCCCGGGCAGTAGGTAATTGAACAGATTGTAAGAAGTTATTTTGTCGAGAATGTCTTTCATATTATTAACCTAGTAGGCTTGATTGATGTACACGGTATACGAGCCAGTCGAAGGAACTTCTATAGTTATTTTCCCATCGTTTCGCGTAGTCAAAACTTTTCTGTTTGTACCACTAAAATCTAAACCGCTACAATGTTGGCTATAAAGATCATGGTCTTGGGTACCGTGAACCACCGGCTTGTCGGAAATGATGACTTCGCGACCGTGATGCGAAGCAATAAATATATTCGTCCTGCGCAGATAAGTTAAGAAGTTTTGATCTTTCAAAAATTCTTGCCACCCTGCAGTTTCAAGGTCGCCCGGAAACATGATGCTGATATTATTGTAAGAAACGAATGTCACGACACTCAAATTATTGGTATCTTGGAATTTCGTCGGTGAGTGGTAAAAAAACATTTTTTCCATTCCATAGTCTGGATTTATGGATTCACCTGTAAAAACATTTCGCACCCAATGAAGGGCTGTCTTAATACTATCGTGTACCTCGCCACTTTCCTCGGTTTTCAAATTTTCAACCCAGTCAGGACTTACAGAGTTGTTGTGCTTGATTGAAACAGGACGAATTCCCGGTTCAAAACTCGGCAAATCAGAGAGATGGTCGCGATCAAGGTTACTTAAAACCAAACAATGGGGTCGCTGATTACGACTCTTGAGCCAGTCGGAAGGTTTCCAGTTCGTTGATAAATTATGCCCAGCACCAATCAAAATTAACTCGCCCGATGGTGTCTCTATAGCGCTACATTCTCCGTGTTCAACATCAAAAATATGTATTCGCATTGGTTTTGGTTGGGGCTGGAAAGCGTAATTCATTTGTGTTGCTCGTTATGCTCGGGCTGTTCCTTTTTAATAATGGATTTTTCGATCTGGTGGGCGCGCACTTTCGTTTTTACCCGCGCATACTGAAACCTCGTTCCTTCAGGGATTTGATCTTTCTTAATGTCCTTGTGTTCTACGAGGCGATCCTGTCCGCGACCGCGACCAGCGATTCCTGTATATAGGTTCTCTCCGCTCCTGCTTTTTATTTTATAGATAATAGCTTTGTCTTGAGGGACATTGGCTATATTTGCTTTCGTGAATTTTTGGATTCTACTAAATTTTAGCATATGTGTGGGGATAAGTTAATTTGTTTATATTCTAATTATCTTCTATAATACTATTATATGCTCACAAAAAAGCAAGTGCAGGTGCTTGATTTCATCAAATTTTACAGAGCGAAGCATGGTTATGCCCCCTCTCTTGAAGATATACGGCAAAAATTCAAGCTCGCCTCTGTTTCCACAGCCCATTATTACATTAGCAAATTACAAGATGCTGGCTTCTTGAATAAAGAACACAATCAACCTCGTGCTGTTTCAACGGTAGAAGCGAAACAAACTATCGAAATACCTGTTTTAGGAGCAATCGCCGCCGGACAACCGATTGAGGCGATCGAAATCCCCGATGAAACTATCACTATCACAAAGGACGAAATCGGACAGCAAGGAAAACACTACGCTTTGCGTGTGCAAGGTAGCAGCATGATTGATGAAGGTATTTTTGATGGCGATATCGTAGTCATCCGAAAACAAGCGGTGGCAGAAAATGGCCAGACCGTTGTGGCAGTAATAGATGACAACGAAGCAACGCTAAAAAAACTATACAGAGAAAATGGAAGATTTAGATTGCAACCCGCAAACCCGACTTTATTCCCGATATATCGCGATGAAGTAGAAATAAGAGGTGTCGTTGTAAAAATAATTCGCAATCTTGAATCACAGCTTGATCAAGGACAGTCGAGGGATGAAAAGTATGTCCGAAAAATAGACTACTCGTGGGATTACAGAGGCGAAAAAACAAAATCGTACACGCATGGAATACATACCTATCCCGCAATGTTCATTCCACAAGTCGGAAGAAGACTACTGGAAACCTATAGCAAAAAAAACGACACGATTTGTGATATTTTCTGCGGTTCGGGTACGGCGCTTGTCGAAAGCAAATTGATAGGGAGAAATGCCTACGGCATTGACCTTAACCCTTTGGCTATTTTTCTTGCCCACGCAAAAACAACCCCTGTCAATCCCCAAAAACTAACGAAAGAATACTTATCTTTACTCGATAGAGTAGCAAAAATAAAAGATAACGAAATAAAACGACCGGATTTCAAGAACATTGATTTTTGGTTTAAGGATAAAGTAATCATTGGACTTGCCAAGCTAAAAAAAGCCATACGCGAAATAAAAGACAAGCCAATTCAAAATTTCTTGATGGTCGCCTTTAGCGAGACCGTCCGGTATTCCTCTAACGCAAAAAATGGAGAGTTTAAATTGGTGCGCGTTAAGGGAGAGAAACTTGAAAAGCACGACCCGGATGTATTGGCAATCTTTCGTAAAAATGCAGAAAAAAATATTGCGGGGATGGCAGAATTTTACAAAGATGCAACCATGGACTCATGGACAAAAATAATCCATGGAGATTCATCAAAAGGAAATGGCGTAAAACCAAATTCGATTGACTGTATTATTACTTCTCCGCCGTATGGCGATAGCAGGACAACAGTTGCGTATGGACAATTTTCGCGCCTTTCGGCACAGTGGACCGATATGTTTGATGATCCAAATGATGCCTCCGGCTTAGATAACAATCTACTCGGCGGCAGAGCCACTAAAGATTTGGTCCATACACTTTCATCGGATTACCTCAAGGAATCATTGAAAAAAATCGCGAGGCAAGACGAAACAAGAGCAAGGGATGTGTTGAGTTTTTATATCGGATTAAATGACAGCTTGAAACAAGCGCATGCGATCCTAAAAGATAAAAAGTATTTCTGTCTTGTTGTGGGCAATAGATTGGTAAAACAGGTCAGAATCCCCACTGATTTTATTATTGCCGAGCTTGCCGAAAAAATTGGCTTTACTTGCGAAGATATAATCGTCCGCAATATTCCAGGGAAAAGAATGCCTATCAAAAACTCACCAACCAACATTGTTGGTGCGCTGGAGGAAACAATGAACAAAGAGAGTATCGTCGTGTTGAGGAAAAACTAAAGAATACGCTTGTGCGTTTTGAACAAAAGCGGAAAAGTCTTTTCGGAAAGCCTAGTGAGGCGGAAAGCAGAGCCATGATCATGCGGCCTACCTGCGAGATTTCCGGTTCTGTAAACACCAAGACGAATATCATATTTTGATAGCGCGAGAAATTGTTTTGGGTCTATATCCTTTAGCAGCCACGCCTCCGTGTAGTGAAAATACTCTCGTCCTTTTTCTTTCTTACAATGAGCGAAGACGAGAATAAGCCCGTTACCAATTTTTTCAGCGGCTTTCAGCCTCAAGAAATCAAGCCCGTAATATCCCAGCACTGTTCTATTTTTGAGTATGAGCAATTTACCCTGCTGTTCATCTACTTTGCAATGAAAGCCTCGACCATTTTTCTTTCCATTGGTAATGGTTTGATGAAGTATTTTGTGTTGTGGATATTCAGGATCGGGATAGCCGAATCTTTTCAAGATTTCCGCATTTGTGATGCCCTCCGGCTTTTTAGTGAACAAAGTCATCATGGAAGCTGTGCCTGCTCTTTGTGACTTCAATTCCATTACCCCAAAATCCGGCAATGCAATATTGTTTTCAGTAATACCGAGATAGTCTTCGAGTGTTTTACCGATGCCTGTGTTGTGCGCACGGTTAGACTTAATCCACCCTTTTTCGGACAGCTCTTTCAGTGCTTTCTTAATCTGTGCAAGTGTTCGTTTTTGCATATTTATTTTATAAAAAAAGACAGGTCCTTTTTATAGATTTTTGCAAACTCTTTGAGCTGCGTAATATCAAGCCGTCTTTGCCCTGCTTCAATCTTTGATATGTGTGGCTGGGTTTTGCCAAGTAGCTTCGCTACATCAGCTTGATCCAAACCTACCTCAAGGCGAGCTTTCTTTAGCTGTTCGACAGTATATTTATGGTCTTTTGAAAAAATTGCCTTTATC
>CAZQUK010000328.1:0-4052 GCA_964596435.1 uncultured Oligoflexia bacterium | reverse complement strand
AATACTTATCACCTGATGGGGCCTCATTTTCATTATTTATTTTAAATGCCTGATATGAATACAGGTTCCACTTTTCACAAAAAGCATCGGGGTCATTCCCTTTGTTCGTTTTATAATTATAAATTTTCCGTTTATCCCACTCTGTTACTGCTTTTATAAATGTATTCTTAAATTCCTGAAGAATATTTTTTTTACTATCTAACATTAATTGCTCAGGCAAATCAATATTTGAGTAAGACTTAATAATATTCTCTGAAATTTCTGGATATAAAAGTTTACTTTTTAAACTAACATCAATTGGGAGCGAGCTTGCAAACCCACGTCGCAAACAAGCATCAACATTATAGTTATTAGAAATACTTTTTGAGGTTATTGGTATTTCATTTTTTGCAAGCATATCAACTAAGACCTGCGCACAAGCGTTATTTATGTGACCTGGTACCGTGCTAGAAATTGAAACAATACTATTGATTTGTTCTTGTTGTTTAATTTCGTTATCATAAACAAAAGAATTGTTTGAATCACATGCCTCTTTTGTGTCAAACTCAATTCCTGCAAAAACTGTTTCTTTAATGTAATTATATTTATCGGGGCAAGTATTTTTAAGTTTTTGCGGATTATACCTGTATGCTGTAACACTTTCAGCAAAATCCTCACCTGGATTTGTCATTCCATATTCAGAAGGAATACATTTTTTGTTTCCTAATATATATTTTTTTTCCTCAACACCATCTTTAATTTTTGTTGTTAATTCCCAACCACCAAAAGCCAGCCAAGTAGCAGAATCATCCAAGTCAAACTTCATACCAATATTATGTGCCAGTTCATGAGTTATTACAGATTGTCTGTCACCTTGTGGTAAATAATCCCATCCACTAAAAACCATCACAAAAGCATTCGCTCTAGTATTAGTAATCACGATATGGCCCTTTGGGGGAATTATTCTTGTTTTGTGAGTAATTCTATAATTATTTAATATTGGAAAAATAAATTCTGGATAATCAGAAAAGGCCATTATTACGTCGTCAAGCTCTCCTGGCATCCAGCTTGATGAATCGGTATAAGCATAGTGCGAACCATTATAACTATACTTACTTAGTAAATATAATAATTTTTTACCCACCTTTTCATCAAATATTTCATTGATTGCACATAAAACTTTTTTACATTCAGATTTAAATGTTTTTTGTAATTCAGCCTTTTTATCTTTTTCCCAAACCTCACCCTTAAAGGTTGTAAGCGTATCAAAAAGATTTATAAGGTATTCATTTTCATCCACAAAGTTAACTCCGTTTACAGTTTTTGAAATTAATTTTGGCTGACTTTTTGTTTTATCTAATAGCCATTTATCAATTTCAAGTTCACTTGGAGGAGAGTTCTTTTTGCAATTTGCACTTAACACCTGTGCATCAGTTGCGCTGTTCCACCCAGACGATATTTTTAATACAACATTTTCTAACTCATCAATTTGTGTTTTAGGTGTTTCATCTATGCAAACTCCGGCATCCTTGGCGAAAGAAACCCATGAAAGAATTATTAAAAAAAATAGAGCATATTTTTTCAAGGCAGTTTTTCTCCGGGTTTCCAGATTAATATTGATTTAAGATTTTTTCTTTCATTATTTTTAAATGTAAGTTTAAGACCATCATTTGGTATTACCACAACAAAGGTGCGACCAGCTTCATGTGCATCCAGATTTGGTCTAGGTATCACTACCGATTTTTTTATTATTTCTTCATTAATGTAGTTTTTAACTGAGTGAAAATTATAATTAATTGAACCTGGCTCATAAAACAAATATTCAACTTTTTCATTTTTAAAGCTTATTGTTGTGTCATACTTAATGTCGTTTAACTGATAAAAATAATTTGTTTTATCAGCTTTTGGGGGTTTGCCAAGTTTTGCAATTATTTCTTTTTTGTTTGTTTTGCCTGGTTGAATAAATAAGAGTTTTTGCGGTAGGTTTGCTGTTACACTTTTATAAAGTTCTTTATTTGTTTCTTTTTTTGCAAACACAAAAACCGAAAAAAAACAAACCAATAAAAGGCCAGTCGCACATATTTTATTTATCATCCCCGATACCACCCCACTATATTATAGTATAATATTTTGCACGCGGTAAATAAGACCTTTTTTTACCTATCTTCTGTGCCTGTTAGTTTCAAAAATTGTCTGACGGGAATTCATTATACTATCAAGACCATTTTGTTCACGGCTGCCGTATTCAATACCGGCAAAATCCGAATAAAGTGTATCAACAAGGTCCCAATCTCTAAAAAATCTTCCTTTTTTCTTATAAAGTTTTAATTTAACACTCCCAATTAACGCTTCATAATCATGAAATATTTCACCCGTAGGCGTCATAAACTGTAGATCCATAAATCTTGATTCAGGTGCAAATGCTGAAATCTCAACTCGATATTTGAGATTTTCTGCTTCAACCTCCCACTTACCAAAGTTTATATCGACTTTTACATAATCAAATTCGTTTGGACGGAAAGTGTATTCCCTACCCTTATGTTTCAGACCAATAGCAACACCTTGAATGACACCATCAACACCAAACACCTTGGGTTGTCCACCTCCGATTGCAAGAACCGTATCAGGGTTTTCACTAAATTTATTAGAAACTATCCATGTCCACCACTTTGGAAACGAATGCCCCCAGTTTCTGTCCTGATAGCACGGAGCGTTTGTAAATTTTTTAACAACTCTTCCGGCTAAAATTTTGCCAGAGCACCAGGCCCCGGCCTGAGCTGGATACCATTCAATATTTGTAATCATTCTGCCAGTGGCCCAGCTTGTTGCATTAAAAGTCCAGTCTTTTTGCACGTTAATATCCCAGGCATAAAGGCCACTTTCGTTATCGTAAATATTGCCTACAATTTTCTTATCTGTAGCATAGCTATCACCAACAAGAATTTTAGTTGTCTCGTAACTAGCGCGAAAATCTTTGATTGGTAATAATTTTTCGGCAATAACCTGCTTTGTAAAATCACCCATTCCAACATAGGCCCTTGTTCCTTCCATGGTTTTATCTTTGTCCCATGGGTTTACAACACCATAAACAAAAAAATACGCATCGTTTGTTTCTGGAAGAACAACTTTATAATACCACCACTCAAACCATGGCGATTTATCTATTACCCCATTTCCATTTTGCACGTTTTTTCTGTTCCAACGGTAGGTATTAAACTCATCCGCACATAAAGCATTAATAGAAAACAGTAATATGATAATCGGAAATATTTTTTTCATAACTCTCCTAATTTAAATTGCACCTTAATTATAGTAAGATTTTAACTGTTTATTCAAATTTTTTATTGGGTTTTCATGTCTCAGAATGAGGCGGCGCATAAAACCTGTCTTGTTTCATTATTACTAAATTTGTACTAATTCGAAAATTATAAGTTAATTACAGCAATTTAATTTTTACAATACTACCTATAAACTGTATGGTTATTACATAGGTAAACCTAATTCTTTCAGGTCGATTTCGGACGCTTCTTTTTAAGGATTATCCCTACTCGTCCAGTTGGAAAAGTGCCACAGGGGGGAAGCTATCATGACTCAAAAAGCTAAAAGCGGAGATTCTGTTTCCATCCATTTTACTGCAACATTGGACGACGGAACACCTGTTTTATCTACAAGACAGTCGGGCCTTTTTACGTTTGAGATTGGTGATGGGACAACATTCCCAAAAATAAATGACATTACAATTGGTATGGGAATAGGCGAAAAAAAAACAATCACACTACAACCTGCTGACGCTTTTGGTGATATTAACAGCCAGCTTATAATTGAAGTACCCAAGGACCAACTGCCTCAGGATATTAAAGAAGGCAATTGGCTAGTAAATCCTGACAATGAAGCGCAGCAGTTTTTAATAAAAGAAATTAAGGGTGATAAGGTAATAATTGATGGGAACCATCCACTCGCAGGGAAGGCTCTTACTTTTGATCTTGAAATTATTGATATAAAAGCAAGGCTCGATAATTAACACCCCAATTGAGTAATAAAAAGGTGCATTTCTTTTAAAAACGACTTGTTTT
>CAZQUK010000327.1:0-4053 GCA_964596435.1 uncultured Oligoflexia bacterium | reverse complement strand
AAAGTTCAGACTAACTTAGGCAAGGCGGCCTGATTTTTTCGCTCAATTGGGGTCTTAGGCAACACTAAAGCGTGCTGCTTGGTCTGGGCAGTAAAACGTGTGTATGTTTTCAAACGGACCTTAGATTCCACCATCAAGAATAAAACTTCTTAACATTTGAGCCTGTTCGTTGGCAGATGGGGAATTTTCCATATACATCTGTAAAATCTGGGGCATTGGTTTTTCGCCAGTTGTGAAATATGTAAACACATCCTGAACGGCCATTGCCTTTTGTGCCAAAGCACTCATTGGCACTTCAAAATACTCCCGCCTTGTCTGATATTTGTCTTCAAGATTTTTCCAAAATTCATACTCATTTTTGAAAGTTGCAATAACTCCGGCAGGAAACTTGTATTTACCAACCTCTTTTACACTTCCTTCATTTCCAAATTCAATCTGTGTAACTTTGTTTCTAGGCAATTTAAATATATTTACAGGATCGCCAATTGCACCCGGGTACCCGTCATCAACACTAAACTCATCGTTACCATAAGGTTCTCTAATAAAAAGCTCACCATCTGCTGCCCTTTCGTCAACCTCTACCATATTAACCTCATGGCCCGATAACGACGAAAGAAGCTCTTTTCTGATAAGACCATCATATTTTTCCGTTATCCTGTTTTTAATAGGCTCCGTTTTATCAATAAGTACGGCCATTGCGTTTTCCACTTCTTCTGTGAAATCAATTTCTTCTAATAATTCTTGTCTAAGTTTATGAAGTTTGCTTCTATCATACTCACCCATCTTAGCTGTTATAGCAAAACGGGTAAACTTACAACTTCCTGGGGCATCAAGCGTGCATTTTTCGTTCATATATTCAGCACCCAGAACTTTTAGATTCTCAGAATCATAAATACATGCACCATCAATCTGAGCAATTTTATAAGAAGCAATTTCTGGTCTTGAATAAAATGGGACAGGTATTCCATGCACGTCGATAGAATCAATAACGGACGCTTCTGGCTTCAGTTTCGCACAGAAAAAATCCCTAAGCGCCTTATAAATTTCCTTATCCAAAAACCCCTGTTTTAATTCACGCTTAACTAAATCATAAACTCCATCATTTTTTACTTCTTCTGGTGTTAACCTATATGGTTTAAATTTATCATCTAAAAAAATAAATGGGTCATCCCTGTGCCAATTATACTGGTTTGAAACCCATTGTTCGTCGTTTGGGTCCATTCCGTTTGCAATCCACAAATAATAGCTATAGCGATTCATAAGCTGGTCATCAAGACTACCAAGCTCCCCTATGAACCTTCCATGAACCATATAGGGTTTTATTAAAAGCGCATTTCTATATTCATCCCACGCCTCCTGTGTCTTTTTAATCTGTTCCTTAAGCTGCAAATCAAACTGCTCACCGTTAAGTGCCGGCGGTCTTTTTCTTCTGTCATCGTATCTTGAAAAATTAAAAAGGCTTGCAACATTTACGTTGTACATTGCAAGGAATGTTTCAAGTCGATCCATGGAATCAGCAAGCTTATCTGCAGCCTCATCCCTGTTCCACCAGGCGCGAAGGGGTTCGTCTATCAGATCTGCAAATTTTAAAAATACTATAGTGTGTATAAGTTGTGATCCAATTTGCACAATAGGATTCATTTTAACAATTCGGCTGCCGTTCCACACAACTACAAGTCCCGCTGTTACCGCCTCATAGGCCTGAATACCGCGCCTTGCTTTAATAAGTGCTTTAAGGCCCTTACCTTTATTCACAAATTTTATTAAATTATTTGTTGAACCAAGTGCTTTTGTGATTGAACCTGGAGCATAACGAAAAAGAACGCCCGTAGCTGATGCCGCAGCAATAAGGCCCACTAAATCCGGTACTTTGTCTTTGTACCAGTTTTTATCCCCAAATGTTGTCCGCCAAAGTTCACCCAATATTTCATTTCTGAGTTTTGATCTTGCCTCTTCATCCCTGATCTTACTTGTTTCATAGTACTTTTCCACCAGTGGGTTATATGCAAATCCACTAAAAACATCACTTGCAAACATACCAGCAGCAAGTCCCAAGGATCCAATTCCAAAAAAATTTCTTTTGGCAATTTTCTGCAAAGCTGAACTTGTTTGATTTGCAGCTACAACAAATAGTGCAAAACCCGCATATGTTCTTGGGTCTTTTAATGAATCAATAAATGCCGCACAAATTGAAGGATCCTTAGTCCTGAAACAATCCCAATAATTTATTGTCATAACGGCCATATAAAATTCTGCCATTGTTCCTACAAATTTAATTGCTTGTTTCGGATATCGCTTAGTACGCGGCAGCATATTGTCTCTCATCTTATCTAAAACAAATGGAGGTGTGTGATATGGGTCTTCAATAATATGAAATTTATCAAATTCGGTTTCAAACTCAGGAGCGATTTTTCTGATTCGCATTCGTCTTTCATATTTTAGTTTGTTGCGATCTATTTTTTGTTGTTCTGTGCGTTTTTTATATACTTTTTTGTCATTTCTTTTTTGGTTATCGCGATCTAAATTACTAACCTTGCCACCATTAAAACGCGGGTCATCTCCTCGCGCAAAAGAGGCCGCAGGTAGCAAAAAAGAAAAACTTATTGTAATGGCAATAACTGAATTCTTAATATGATTCATGCGATTTTTTCCTTTATTTCTTCGTAAACAAAACATTGCGTTTGTCTCCATACACTTTGTAAAAACTGGTTTAATTCTGAGCTAACATCCCACTTTTGACGCGGTTTGTCAAGTATTTTTTATAGTAGTTCTGATGAAATATCAATAAGTTATGTCTATGTGCCCTGGGGATGCGCCACTCGCACCGCGCAAAGTGCTACACCAACACGTGTTTATCAAATTTTTATTAAACTGGTCTCCCGAATTAAATTCTGAACTGGTCGTCTATCAGCGCGTGTGCCTTGGGCGCTTTCCATACACTCGCTGACAGGCCAGTTAGTATTCGTCTTTTTATGACACAGAAAGTATAAAATTACTTGACCCAAAACACCGCTTTGTGTCATAAATGCGGAGACCCAGAAAATGACGCAAGCGGTAATATTTATAAAGTTTTATAGAAAGGAAAATATCAAAGTGAAAAAAAACAAAACTCATAAACTAGCTTCCTTTTTGGCAGTACCTTTGGCAGTAGTGCTTTTCACAGATAGCTCTTTTGCCAGACCGAGACCGAAAGAAAAAAGAAATTCTGAATCTGTGGAAAGAATGGAGCGCAAAGAAAAAATAAGACGCAATTTTGAAAGAACTTTGCAACTAAATAGAGTGCAGGTTGGAAGATTACTTAGAAGAGTCGATATTAAAACTGACGAGTTAGTAACTCTGGGCGAAGTTTTTGAAGGAAAAACTGCAAGTATTAATGCTGTAAATGAGCTTTTGGTTCAAAGTAAAACACTTGATACAAATAGCGGAAAGTTTAAAGTAGTATCGAAGTTTTTGAAATTAAGAGCAAGCTCCGTAAGTGAGCTGCATCTTTCGCCTGAGATTGTAAAAGACATGATTAAAACCTGGCCTGAGGCAAATTTGGAAAATTTTGGAAAAGTTTTAGACAAGGCTAGTGAAATTATGCGTGAAGGAAAAACTGCAGAGCTTGAAGTTGCCTTCAAAGAAGCATTAAAATTTTATAATCTGGAAAAACTTTATAACGAAAAGTGTAGAGGCTAATAGGCTTATTTAATAAATTATAAGGCGCTGTCTGTTTTACAGGTGGCGCCTTTTTTGCATAGACGGGGCGTTATAAAATTATCAGGGGGGAATGTTGTTCCACCCCCTGTACCCCATACACACACCAACTGGACACACACTTGAGTATTCTACAAGGAATGCAACAAAGGATGCAAACCGATGGTGGGTAAATAAGTTTTGTTTTATGGAAAGTTGCAAACTCGGTTTTCACACAACCGCACTCAGTAAATTTTTTATAAAACGGCTCGTTGAATTCCCAATAAAAAATAAAACCATACATACGGATATGTTTATTAATATATAACCCCAATTGAGCAAAAAAACTTAAGTGTCTAGACGAAATAGATAGAAAAA
>CAZQUK010000326.1:0-4056 GCA_964596435.1 uncultured Oligoflexia bacterium | reverse complement strand
AAACGGGATAACTATTCGTGCTCTTATGTTGACCCACTGACAAAGCGCCGTTGCAACTCAAAACATGGAATTGAAATTGACCACAAAAAACCTTTTTCCTGGCAAGGCATGCACACAGTTTCAAATTTACAGGTTTTGTGTTTTCAACATAATAAGTGGAAGGGTACGAAGAAAATAATGTAGGAACTTGGGCAAACCAGACCAGGATTGCGTGAGGAAAGAAGGCCGCTTCTCCACTAGCCTCGTGGTCTCTTATGTGTTTTTTTACTGTATTTTTTGAAACCTTCAGTTGCTTGGCTATTGCTTTCTTTCCTGTGCCATTTTTGTAAAGTGTAATAATTGATATCTTGACATCCATGCTAATCACCCTGTTTCTTCTTCTTGTTTGTGGTTTGTATTAGGGGGTCAGTTTATAGGCCTAATATTTACACAAGGAGTTATTTCTACCAACTGGGGGGGTCAGTTTTGATGCCGATAGGGGGGCAATTTACGTGCTGATTTGCACGAAGATAAGCGCTGGATTGATGTTCATCACATACAACCGCTAAAAAAAGGGGGGACTAACACACTTTCTAACCTGAGGCTCCTTTGTAATGGGCACCATAAACTTGAGCATATGTAATGTTTTGTGCACACAAGAAGGCCACCGCGCCACCAAGCCGTGCAGGGCCTCCCCACACGCAGTCCCCAATCCTCCACGCAGGGCCGCTGCCACCAAGCCGTGCCACCCATACCATGGCCACCACACCGCAAAACACCGTGCCGCCAAACCACGCAGGGCCACCACACCGCAACGTTCGCAAAAGCCGCACCCCACACGCAGAGGCCTTATCTTCCCGTTATTATTATATTTTTAAACCAAAAGCCACCGCGTATAAGTTACATCAATCACTCTTCTTGCAATTACCCCTGGCTCGTCATACAAAAAACTTTGGAACCGGAAAACACTCAGCACTCATAGATCACTTTAGGGAGAAACCACACATGTCACTGCATGATAATTTAAGAGCTGTAATTAATTCAGCAAAATACTGGACAGAGCTTAGGTACCACAACCGGGAAACCAGGTCACTTGGCGTTAGAAAAGGTATTGTGAACCAGATGAATTCAAAAATATATTCTGGTGTTGGGATTCGGGTACTAATGGATGGAACATGGGGGTTTTCATCAACATCAGATATTAGCCGCGCGGGTTTAATTGCGGCACTTAAGGTTGCCGAAGAAATGGCGCTTGCCCTAAGTTATAAAAAGAATAAAAGAGTGTTAATTCCAGGCACAGATAACCTGGCACGGGGTGATTTTTTTGTTCCAGGATTCAATAAACTAAAAGAAATGCCACTTAATGAAAAATTCAGGGTTGTATTTGATTCCGAGGCTAAAATCAGAAACTCCTCAAAACAAATAGAAGCTGGTGTTTGCTCCTACAATGAGGTTTTTGAGGATAAAATTATTATTACCTCCGATGGCGCTGATGCGCATATAAAACTTGCAAAACCTGAATTAAGATTTTTTGCTTTTGGCTCTGATGGCACAAAAAATACTATTGGTGGCGAGACGGTTGGAAAAACCGGTGCGTGGGAATGTTTATTTAAAAATAAAAATATTGATGAATTTATTGAAACCGCAGCATCAAACGCTGTGACTTTACTTAAGGCTCCTGATGCCATGGGCGGCAGAAAAAAAGTTATACTCGCTCCATCCATGGTAGGACTTCTCAGCCACGAGGCCATCGGGCACACGGTTGAGGCTGACTTTATAAAATCAGGCTCAATTGCCGCAGGGAAATTTAATCAGATGGTTGCATCCCCCCTTATAACCATGTGTGATAGTGGGGTCAGTGAATATGACGACAATGCTTCGGGTTCAATTCCCGTTGATGACGAGGGTGTGCTTACAGAAAAAACGCATATTATTAAAGAAGGAAAACTTGTTAGCTACCTTCACAACAGGGAAACTGCCCACGAATTTGGTGTAAAACCCACCGGAAATGCAAGGGCCTGGGAATTTTCTGATGAACCAATAATCAGAATGCGCAACACATATATTGAACCCGGAACTTCAAGCCTAAATGACATGATAGCAGGTATTGATGACGGATATTTTATTGAAGGCGCAGGTGGCGGACAAGCTGATGCTACTGCCGAATTTATGTTTGGAGCAGACCGTGTGCAAAAAATTAAAAACGGCAAGCTTGGCGAATTCGTACAAAAGTTAACGGTTTCCGGTAATGCTTTTGATGTTCTTAAATCTGTTGATGCCGTTAGCCGGGATTTTAAATGGGACATGGGTGCCGGATACTGCGGAAAGGGACAACCCGCAAAAGTAGATGGCGGTGGACCGTATATACGTTGTGAAATAAATATTGGAGGGGCCCAATAATGACCGAATACAAAGACAAAACAAATACGATACTTGAAAATTCCAAGATCATCCTTGATGAATTAAAAAAGCTTGATCCTGCAAAAAACGAAGTAAGTGCATCATACTTTAGTGAAAACAAGGTTATTTACGAAGCAAGCGACTACCTTTTAAGCTCTGGCAGCACGGGCCACCTTTATGGTGTCCGCTCAATTGTTAATGACCGTCTTGGTTTTATGAACACTAATGCAACAGATAGAGACTCATTAAAACGCGCGGCACACGAAGCACAACAAATGGCAAAACTTTCGGTTCCAAACCCGCACAATCAAATTGCTGAATTAAATTCAAAAACCATATCCGAGGCAAACTGGGACACAAGTTTATCATGCCTTAGTCCCAAAGAGGTTATTGATTACACACAATTATTAATTGACGAGCTAACAAAAGAAGGAAGCATTGCAATTGACAGAGTGGAATTTGAACTCCGCACAGGCGTGCAAACCATAATTAATTCAAACGGCATTAAGCAGCAGGTTGCAACAACATCTTGCGACTGGTTTGCAATGGGAATGGGAAAATCGGCCACGGAAGTAACAAGTTTTGATTATGACGGCAGCATTGTAAGTAACCTTAAGAATCTTGAAAGCGAAATAATAAGATCCATGAAAAACCTTAGGGGTTCGCTAATAAACTCACTTGGGGCAAAAAAAGGAGAAAGCTACAAAGGCGCCGTTTTACTTCACCCTCAGGCGGTAATAGAATTAGTTGCGGCACTTGTTGCAACTAACTGCGATGGGAAATTACAACAAGACGGCTTAAGTTCCTGGAGGGAAAAACTAGGTAATGAGGTTACCTCACCACTACTTAATATTTATGAAAACCCGCTTGATAAGACCCGGCCCTGGGGCTGGACACCTTTTGATAGAGAGGGGGTTCCCACCTCGAAACACTTTTTAATAAAAAATGGTGTACTTAATTTTGTTGCACACAATTGTTTTAGTGCCCATAAAAGTGGGTGCGCACCAACTGGAAATGCAAGTGGATCAGTAAACACACTGCCTGGAATTGGTTTTTGCAATTTAACGGTTAAGGGCACTGAGGGCACAAAATACAGCTCTTATGATTTAATGAAGCTCATGGGTGATGGGTTAGTTGTAAAAAGATTTAGCGGAAACAACGATAATATTTCTGGTCAATTTTCTGGTATTGCAAAAAACTCATGGTGGGTAAGTGGTGGCCAAAGGGCACACGCTGTGAACGAAGTTATGATTTCGGGAAATCTTTTTGAAGCTATTAAAAATGTTAAAGCTGTGGGCTCAGATATGTTTAGATGTATTGGTGACAGTATGGCGCCCTATATGCTTATAGATGGGGTAAGTGTTACGGCATCATAACACACTGATTTGTATTGCGTTTTTCGGGGTTTGACATTAATCTGGTTTGAAATTACCAGACTGTTATGTTGGTTGTTTGGCTCGGTGGCGAAATGGCAGACGCACGGGATTCAAAATCCCGCGATCTTTACGATTGTGAGAGTTCGAGTCTCTCCCGAGCCACCAAAAAACCCATCCTGATTCTAAAACCTCAAAACCCACCGCTACTATTTTGGGTTCTACGCCAAAGACTGGGGCAGTCGAACCCACCACCACTCGTATTGTCTTTGTTTTTTGCTACATCAAGCTCGAGTTGTTTCTT
>CAZQUK010000325.1:0-4070 GCA_964596435.1 uncultured Oligoflexia bacterium | reverse complement strand
AAATAAGACATTTTTTGAAGTTAGAGCGAATTTTTTCGCTCAATTGGGGTAATACAAACACACTTAAAGAGGTCTCGTTAATTGATATAACAAGAAGAAATAAAATTCTTTTTGTAGATTTACCCAGCAAAGCTGGGGGTGTGCAATCTAGAAGAATTGGCAAATTACTCTTGCAAGAAATAATGTTAATTTCGGGGCAAAGGAAAACTTATCCAGAGATAAATAGCGAAAGACCATTTTCCGTTTTTATTGATGAGTTTGATGCGTTTGCAACAGAAAACTTTGTTACTTTTCTTAATAAAGGGCGATCAAGTAACTTTATGATTCACATGGCACATCAAACGCTATCTGACCTAGGCAAGATAAGTCCATTTTTCAGGGGCCAGATTATGGGTAACACAAATATTAGATTTATTTTCAGACAAGATAATCCTTATGACGCAGAAGAACTGGCTAAATACTTGGGAACAGTTAATACCACAAAAAAAACATATCAATCTGAAAATGGAACAAATACAGGGAGAGCTTCTGTTAGAGACACACAAGAATTTATAATTCATCCACAAAAGATTAAAACCCTTAGTAGGGGAAATTGTATTTTAAGTATAAAAAGCGAAAACCTAATACAAGAATTAAAAATTCCATTTCCCGTCACTATTAATAATAAGATTAAAAAACCTTACGAACGAGAAAGATTAAAATTTGATAGTTTTGAAAAAAAGGACTTTAATCTTAATAAGGATAAGTTTAGTGAGCTTATTGAAACACACAACGAGGAGACTTAGAATGAAAAAAGAGTTTATTGAGGATTACATTAAAGAAATAGATGCTTCTTATAAAGATAAAAAATATTTAACCGTTGAAGATTTATCTTCCATTTTAGAGTGTAATAAAAGATTTATTTACAACGTATCAGGAAGAATGAGCGTTAACAGAAGACTACCAAAACTAACTATTCAAAAAAGAATAAAATTTCCAAAAAAACTATTTTATGACTGGCTAATGGAAGAGTTTTATAGAGAATAATTTTAATGATTTTAATTAGAACCAATATTTATAAAAGAATAACATCGGGCGGTAAGACCAAGTGGATGGTTAGGTGGAGAATTCCAGGAAAAAAAAGATGGAAAGCAATGACAGGAGGCAACACTAAAGACGAGGCTTATTTGGTCGAGGCACGGGTAAGACAGGAGCTTGCACTTGGAAATGATCCTTCTTACACAAAAAATATGAGCGGGAATTCTCATACTGTTTCTGACATTATTAATTTGTTTTATAATCACTCAAGGTTTTTGTGTGGCACTAAAAATTGGCAAATTGAAACTAAAGCAAGAATTGAAAACCATATAAGACCGGCACTTGGAAATGCAATTTTTGATAATATTAAGAAAGATAAAATCTTAAAGTTTTATCTATCCATGCGGGACAAAAACCTAGGAAGATCAAGTATTAGAAAAACACACACACTAATGTGCTTAATAGGGGATCTTTATCAAGAAATATCTGGTACTAGCGAAAACACACCAAGATCAATAAAAGAGTTTTCAAGATATTTCCCAGTAACTTCACCCAAAAGAGAAATTAATTTTCTATCCTATGATGAGTTAGAATTAATATTTAAAGGAAGCCTAATGGCAGAAAATAAGCTTCTCAACCCTTTGGTTAGGTTTTTGTCTTTCACTGGGCTAAGACGATCAGAGGCATTGGATTTAAAATGGACAGATATTGATAAGAAAAACGGATTTATTTGTGTTCGGAAAAGCAAAAACAACAAGGCAAGAACGATTCCAATTGAAAAAGAAGCTTGGGACGCTGTTAGAAGCTTAAGAAATAATGGTGAATATGTATTTTCATATTTAAATGGCACTAGGCCACACGAGGATTCATTTTTAAAACCCTTGAAACGAACTGCAAAGAGTGCGGGAATAAAAAAGAGAATTGACTTGCACACGCTAAGACATTCTTACGGATCTAACAAAATAAGAGCTGGTTGGGGAATAAAGAAGGTATCAGTATTATTAGGTCATAGTGATATTTCAATTACAGCAAGTATATACACTCATCTTTTAGATGGAGATTTAAAAGTAAGAGATGATTTTTTATTTAAAGACTTCGAACAAGAAAAAGCTAGAGAAAAAGAAAATGAATACATCAGCAAGGCTCTTGCTAATGTAATTGAAAAGGCAGCTGTTGATAGTGAAAAAAATCAAAAAAACTATATGGCAGCACTTGATGAAAGATTAGAGAAGGTTATTAACTTTTATGAAGAAAAGTTGAGTGTAAAAAATAAATGATGAAAGTAATTAAAATAAGTGATAAATTATTCATGACGTGCTCATTGGTGCTGCGTGCTACTCATTTGCTACAGGGGCACTTTTTGAGGTTTTACAGGGGAGTTATGAAGAAGGCTAAAATCAAAAAAGCCAATAATATTAAATTATTGGCTTGTAAAAAAATGGTCGGGCTGACTGGATTTGAACCAGCGACCTCTTCCACCCCAAGGAAGCGCGCTAGCCAGGCTGCGCTACAGCCCGATACCAAACTTCACTCAATTACTAACTAAACCACTCAAACTCGTCAAGCGTTAGCAATATCATCATACTTATGTCGTACACACACATCGCAAGATGAACAATTTTCATTAAAAGTGCTATTTGTTCCCTCAAAATAAAACTTCAAACCCTGCCGCCTGCAAATATTGCTATTTAAAAAATTATATGTATCAATAAAATCGCGCCTTCTTTGACGCGAACCCTTTACCATCCACTCAAGCGTTCTAAAATCACTATTATCCCAAAACACTAAAGCTTCACCACTTTTTCCGCCACGCCCAACCCGACCTATCATTTGCGCCAACGTCAAAAGTGATGGAGGAGCCTGCCACAACAAAGCCCACCGTAAATGATCATAATCCATACCCATTCCAAAAGCACTTGTCGCAACCACAACATCAACCGCCTTTGTTTTTATATCTTTTTCAATTATGTTTCTTTCTTCCTGGCTCATACCGGCATGATAAAATAAAACTCTTTTACCACTTGAAATAAATAATTTTGACAGTCTTTTTGTCTGTTCTCTTGTAAATGTAAAAACAATTCCAGGGGCCATTTTATTCTGAATAAACCCAAGCACATAATCTATTCGCTCTACCCAGGAAGCCCGAATAATATTTAAAGATAAATTATGAGGTAATTCATATTCTCCAATTTCTTTAATAGGAGCAGGTAACTGTTCTTTTAATACCTTCCTTGCCTCAACAGGTAGTGTTGCTGTTAGCCAAAGACTTTGTGGTATTTGATATTCACCAATTAGACTGGGAAGATTTTTAAATGCGGGCCTGAACTCTTCGGCCCAATCCCAAAAACAATGGCACTCATCCACTACCAAAAAATTTGGACGCCATAATTTTAGTTTTCTTTTATAGGAATCATATTGAAGTGCTTCCGGACTAAGTATCCAGATCCCGTTCCCGTCAGGTGGGCATCTGGTATTTCCCCCCGTACTTCTTGAAACAGAAATTCCGTGCATTTTAAGCGATTCCTCCTGCTGTCTACTCAGCGCAATTAACGGGGTTATTAAAACTGTGCGCGTATCCGCCTGTAAGGATTTAAGTTCATAGATAAGGCTTTTTCCAGATCCGGTTGGTGCAACACATATTATGTGACAAGGCTTATTTAAACTTTCAAGTGTCTGTTTTTGGAAATGACGTAAGTGAAACACAAAAACAGAAAGATGCAATTAGAAGGCCACATTCAAAAAGCAATGAAAATTTTAAACTTGGCCAAAAAGCAAATTCGCACGAAACACGCTTGGTGTTTTTTTATTTTGAATCATCTCCGGCACTTTCTTCCATATCTTTAAGCGTAAGCCCGGTTTGGCTCTTAAACTTAAGATACACAGGACCACCGAACGAAAAAACACATACCTGGAAAAAAACATACAAGCTAAAAATGTCAGCTCCACGCTCGGACCCAAGTAATAAAAAAAGCGCAGAAAACGCCGCGTGTCCCGTTCCAATACCTGCTGGAAAAATTGGTACCGCTGTAACAAGAAGCCCAAGCGGAACCACC
>CAZQUK010000324.1:433-4076 GCA_964596435.1 uncultured Oligoflexia bacterium | reverse complement strand
TGCAGCTATACACATGATGAGAGCAAGAAACGGATCTTTTGCTTTTAACCGTGATAGAAATACAAAACCAATAACTAATAACGAAAGGAAAAAACTCGTAAATGAATGATGATCTTAAATCAGCAATGGGTACAGTGGTCCTGTTTATAATTGCATTTGTAATTGTTCTTGGGATTGGAATAGAAGTGAATAACTTTTTTATTCTGAAAATCTGTAGATATATCTATGCCGTTCTTGGTGCAATATTAGGTGTGATTGGAACAATATTGTATTATGTATTCTGGTTTGTTCTGATTGTTGCTTGTAGCGCATTGGCTTGTTATTTGGCCTATGTGTTTTTCAAGTGGGTATATAGCCTGATAAAACGCGCCAGAAAATGGGTAAAAGATGTCGATGAGAAGTTAAGCGAGAACACGACAAAGTGGTCAGCCGTGTGCAGTCGGGTTTATAAATTGGAAGCGCAGTACGATAAAACGCTGAGCGGAGAAATAGAACAACTCAAAGAGTTGACTGAAAAACTGAAAAAACACACGGGATTTGATGCCAATGAAAAAGTTGAGAACGTTATAAATGAGTTCACTAGCGTGATGTAATGAGAATTCCTGTTTTAACAGAGCGGGATAAGTCTCTGCTTAATGTTCTTGATGATTACGGCGTATTATCAACAAAACAGCTTAAAAAACTGATTTTTGATAATACAAATATGCGAACTGTTTTAAGGAGACTCAGAATCCTTGAAAAGGAAGCGAAAGTCATAACAAGAACAAGTGGATTAAGCGGAGGAGGACTGGCGTGGCTTCTTACAGCCAAGGGGATAAAACTTGTAGATGCAAGCTATAACCAAAGTGCTGTAAATAAGAACACACTTGATCATGATGTGTTTGTTAATGACATAAGAATTCATCTTGAGTCATATGGAATTGGAAAAGGCTGGAAATCAGGGCATGTTCTAAAAAGGAAGATGCTTGTTAATAAATCGCCAAGCGAAGGGGAAAAAGATGTTGTACCCGATGGGTTTTTTGCCGTTCATACGAAGACGGGGCTCAAGGTTGTTGCAATGGAGCTTGAGCGATATGCAAAGGCAAAGTCAAGATACAGACTGGTTTTTAGCAAATATGCCAGAAAAAATATTAATTTCATCTGGTATATTGTGCCAAATGAAAAATTCGGTCTGCATCTATCTGAGCTTTGGAAGCCGTATTCCAATTGCAATAAGAACCAAATTCTTTTTTGGTCTTACATAGATGAAGTGATGAGTGATCCAAATGAGATTGCGTTTCGGACAAAGGAGAAGGTGTTCTTGCTAAAAGACATATTTCAATTGTCCAAACCAGATATAAATATTGGTAAATAGTATTGCAGTAAATGAATGATCTCACCTGCCCACACCGATGCATACAGTGTGGGCAGGAATCATGAAAACCGAAAAACACAAGAAACATATAACCACATAAAAGAAAAGGAAAAGTAAAACTATGAACAAAAATAAAATTGGCCCTCTTGCCCCTGACACCATAGGGGGGTGTAAGGGGGGCGGTGGCACTATTACAATGAGTAAATCAGGAAACCAAAGGAACAAGGCTAATTCATAACCCGTTATGAAGAGCCGTAAGAATAAATGGGAACCAAAAAGCGAGGCCGCATTAATTCCAGTAACTATAACAAAAAAGAGGTTTGAGGAAATGCTTGATGAAGTGGCAGAAGTCTTGTATTTATATTTTTGCCAGCTTGATAAGAACTCTCAAAGTCATTTCATTGAACCTGTGACAGACACAAAGGTTGTGTCCGATCTTCGCTACGATAAACCAGTGGTAGAAAGAACAGGAACAGATGACTGATCAAAAAACAAACAAGGCAATCCGCGCAAAGCACACAGCTTTCAAAATTGGGGCGTACATTCGTGTGTCAACCGAAGAACAGGCTGAAAATCCTGAAGGGTCTATTAAGAACCAAGAGGAGCGCCTAAAATCTGCGGTTAAATATAAAAACACTGATTCCGACTTTGGTGAGATCGTAAGTGTGTATATTGATCGGGCGAAATCCGGAAAGGACACAAATCGTCCTGAGCTTCAGCGTTTGCTTTCAGCCATAAGACGGAAGGAAATAACCTTTGTAATTGTAACGGAGCTTTCAAGGTTATCAAGATCCATTAAGGATTTTTCCGCCATTTGGGAGATGATGCAGGAACATGAATGTAAATTCATGAGTCTGAGGGAAAACTTCGACTCGTCAACGGCATCAGGTGAGATGGTGCTATTTTCGCTTGCAAATATTGCCCAATACGAAAGACGGCAAGTCGCGGAACGCGTAAACGCCAACATACAAGCTCGTGCTGAGCGTGGGTTATATAACGGCGGTGTGGTTCCACTTGGATATAAACTCATTGCCGACAAGAAGGGCTACCTTGATATTGATAAGGAGCAAGCTGAAATTGTAAGAGCGGCGTTTGATGTATTTCTAAAACAAGGCTCGCTTGCAGAAGCTGCAAAGTGGCTCAATCAAAATGGCTATCGTTACAAACAGCAAATGCAAGGCGGTGGCATAAAACCCAGGCTTGGGTATTTTACAATCCAGAACCTTCATAATATTTTAAGGAATAAAGCCTATGTTGGCGTGAGGGTTTACAAGGTAAAGGGCGAGGCAAGGGAAACAAAGGCAGTGTGGGGGCCAATTATTGATTTGCACACGTTTCAAAAAGCAGGTGAGTTGCTTTCAAGAAACTTCAGGCGCTATAAACCGCACTCTGAGAAAAGATACCCGTTTTTGCTATCAGGAATCATAAAGTGTGCGACCTGTAATGAGCGGTTATCAGGGAAATCTGCGTGGGGAAACGGAGGCAAGATTCCGTATTATGAACACGCTTGGGCCACGAAAAAACAGGCATGTATTGTAAAAAAGGTTTTTGCCTGTACTCCGCATAGGATTCTAGCAAAAAAAGCCGAGCCTTTGGTTTGGGACAAGGTCATTGAGATTTTAGCGAACCCCAAAATTGCAGCCGCTATAATTGAAAAAGCAAAAGTCATGCACAGTAAGCGGACGCAAGGGACCGAAGTAAAGCGAATTAAGGCAAAAATCATAGGTGCTAAAAGTCAGCTTGAAGCACTCGCAGAACGCCTCTCTGAGCTTCCAAAAGGAATTTCAGCTTCTCATATCTACAAGCAGATGGAAAAACTTGAGAAACTAAAAGATGAGGATGAAGTGAGACTTCGTGAAGCTGAGAAAAATAATGGCTCCGTAGAGATGCCTGTGGCGCTAAACACCTATCAGGTGTTTTTAAGTGGGTTAAAAACAATGATGGGAGATGTGTGCTCAGATCCAAAAACAAAGTCGGATATTATTAGGAAACTTATTCATAAAATCGAAGTCACTAATGACAGCTTGAAGGTGCATTATTATGTTGGCGGGGATTATATCGATGGGGAGCGGGCTATGGCCCGCTCTCTTGTGTTGGTTCCAGAATTAGGTGAGCAAGGAAATGACGTGGCCTCGCAATCGGAGGGATCTGGAAAATATAATATTTTTGATTTTTCTGGTTCGAGTACATTGACAAATGGCGTCCCCACGGGGAATTGAACCCCGGTTTACGGCGTGAGAAGACTAAGTATAAAAATAAGATAACTAAACGAAATAAAAGAAAAAAGAA
>CAZQUK010000324.1:0-402 GCA_964596435.1 uncultured Oligoflexia bacterium | reverse complement strand
CAAAAACTAACGCGTGGTGCATCAAAAAAGTATCAAAACTTAAGATAAAAAACCCAAAGAATTCAACAAAAACAAAATTGGCGACAAACGTATATGTAACCAAAAAAAGGGGGAAGCGTAAATGAACCGCGATCCCCCACCATAAAAAATGCCCAGTGACTAGAACCACCGGGCAATCAAACTAAAAAACGAACAGGAATTTATCGGGGCTTCTTTCAAAGCTCCTGAGCCGGGTCCGTTTATTTGAAAGGAAAATCTAAACAGCCCCAAGCACTCCTTCATTTTTAAGGAGTGCGGAAGCTTTTGTCAAATTAAAAATGAAAGGAATTTTTATGGAAAATAAAAATGCAAAAATAATTGCAATAACAAATCAAAAAGGTGGAGTTGGAAAAACAACTACTA
>CAZQUK010000323.1:0-4080 GCA_964596435.1 uncultured Oligoflexia bacterium | reverse complement strand
CAAAAAGTTCAACAATTTCAAACTATATCCGCCGTAAGTTTTTGAGAAGTTACCAAAAAACACAGAACAGCTATCTTTTTAAAGTGTTTCTAAAACAACACACAATCAATATTTTAGCTGTGCTTAAAAAATCACACATTCTGATTTTTCTTGACTAAATTAGTCAAACAACGCGGTGACTTATGAATTTATGCGCACCGAGATATTTTTTTACGCTTTGATATTATTACGTATTATTCTACATCAATTAACTGTCACAAAATAATTATCAACACCCACAATGGGCACGCTACTTGCAAAAATATACTTTGTATGCGCAGTTTTTGCGTTGCGCCAAGTAATAAAAAATATTACAAGGGTGTAACAAAGACAGCGAAACAAGAAACCTGAGTTTAGATAAAAGTAGAACAAAAAGAGGTGAAAGTTGGGTTTTCAAAGAACAATACAGCAAGAAATCACACTGAGTGGCGTTGGCCTACACACTGGCAAAATAATTACAACCCGCATCCTTCCCGCCCCCCCAAATCATGGCGTTGTTTTCGAAAGAACAGACCTTGAAAGTAGCCCAAAAATTCCCGCACATCCAGAGTTTGTTGTAAGCACGCTTTTAGCAACAACTCTTGGAAACGGTCCCGCCACCGTTAGCACAGTTGAGCATTTACTTGCGGCACTTCAAGGTACTGGCGTTCACAACTTACTCATACAAGTTGATGGGCCAGAGCTACCAATTTTAGATGGCAGTGCCGCACCATTTTGTGCAGAACTTAAAAACGCAGGCTTACAAACACAGATTTTCCCGCAAACCACAATACTAATAACCCGTAAAGTAGAGGTCAAACAAGAAGACAGATGGGCAATTGCCGAACCATCATCAGGCTTTGAACTTCAAACTTCAATAGAATGGAACCATCCTTCAATCGGATATCAGGAGTTTCGTTATATTGAGGGCGAGACGTTTTTTGAAGAAGAAATCGCCCCAGCAAGAACCTTTGGTTTTTTAAGGGATGTTGAACTTCTACGCGCCCGTGGCCTTATTTTGGGTGGGTCCTTAGAAAACGCCGTTGTCCTTAACGACAGCAATGTTCTAAACCCAGAAGGTCTCAGATTCGGCGATGAATTTGTAAGGCACAAAGTTCTTGATGCCCTTGGTGATTTTAAAATCGCAGGGGTTTCCATTCAGGGTTCAATAACACTACACAGATCGGGGCACGATTTGCACAGTGAGCTTTTAAGAACAATTTTTGAAAATCCACTTAACTATGAAGTTATTGGTCATCCACGCTCTGTTCTTGCCGGAAAGAAAGGCGCAATTCTCAACTTTCCAAACAAAGAGTTTGCCCTTAGCATGTAATTAACAAAATTATTTTTTTGTTTTTGATTAATTTTGCGCTATTTTTTACTTTTACCCCAAACGCCGTTTTGCCATTTTTCAGCATTTCTCTTTAAGGCAACGCCATCATATTTTGTTAAAATGCACTGAGTGGTTTGTTTAAACCTTAACCACTGAAGAATATTATTTTGAACCTTGGGACTGTCTTTTTTAATCAGCAAAGTAATAAAATCTAAAAATCTTTTATTTTCAGCCTCTGTTAAATCCGGCACACAAGCGCCTCTTAAAAATTCAAAATCAATAATGGGGATTATTGCGTGTGATCTAAATGCAAAGGTTTTTATCTTAAGTGCGCACTCATATCTTTTCTTGTCTTTTTTAAGAATAAATTTTGCAGTGCCATTTTCGCCAACCCAAATCGTGGATTTCCACCCCTCACCATCCGCTCTACACATCAATATGGATGTTTCCGCAAAAGCTTTAGCTGAAAAAAACATTATTACCAAAACCAAAAAACTTATTAGAAAATTACTCTTCATCTTTCCCCCGAAGGTATTACCTCTTGGCCCTAGGCCTGCACGTTCTTATTGCATTGGTTGAACAGTGCAAGTTTCCCTGCCCTCTGTGGCAGTAGTCATAAGTATCAATATTTTGATATTTAAGCCCCAACTTGTTTTGATAAGTATCAGATAAATAATCTCTAAAAGTTGCACTTTGTGGGTCAGGTGCAACGAGTGTGTCTTCAACGACAACCAAATTTGTAGCATTTGGCAGAAGCGAAACCATAACACCCTTTGGAAGCTCAAAGCGTTCTTCAATTGGAGCATTATTGGGGGCACCCTCAATCTTAACAGCCTGGCCCCTTAAGAATAAATCTGGAACATCAATAAACTCAATATTACACTTAGGTAATCTTTCTTTAAGTTTTGTTCGCATATCAACTTTTGCTTTATCCATTTTTTTCTGCACAAGATAATTTAAGGCACTTGCGTTTTCATCGTCCTCAATCGCACCAGCAAGCTGACCATTTGTAATACCAGTAAGATCAGCACGTTGAGTGCCGGGGCAGCCATCTGTGTAGTACTCATCAATATCTAAGGTGTTATCTTCTTCACGGCTTTCAATACTTCTGGTTTTTAAAGAAGCCCCAGCGTAGGCTTCTCCTAAAAATAAATTAATTATACTATCAAAATTAAACCCGAGTTTTTGCGCTCCTCGCTCCCGCCCTTTTCGGTCTGGGCTTTGTTCCCGTGGTCGCACACGCCTTTGTTTTGCGCGCTCAAAATTTTCAGCTAAATTACATATTGCGTCCATGCTGCTTGTGCGGGATCTTTCTGTGGCGGTTCTAGATAAGTCGGCATTTGGATCGTTTGAAAAAAATGAAATAAATTTTTCATTACTGTTTTTTTTCATAAGCTCAATGGCTTTTTTGGGACTTGAAACAGCAACTGCAAAATCACAAGGAGGTTTGGCTTTTTTATTTGGTATAACACCCACCACTTCATCCACATGGCCAACAGTCAGCCATGAAACATCAACAACGACATCATTACTTTTTGATCCACAATAATGTTCTGCAAAACCTTCCCAGTCTTGTGTGTTACCGCGCAAACACAAACCACCAGGAAGTGCTTCAATATTCCCACCATAGTGTCCGTTTCTTATTTGGTAATTCTGCTCGCTTTCCGGTGGTAGCTTTTCTCCGTATTGTATTAAGCCACAAGTACCATTAGTATTTTGTGAACCTTCAGAATTTAGCGACATATTCATGCCCCGGGCCTGTGAATAGTCCCGAATTTCCCTTAGCACCGGCCTTCCTGTTTGTGGGTTAAAAAATGGCTCCATGTGGTCCTGTTGCCAAGTGAAGCTTGTTCCTTGAATTCTAACTAAAGCGTCAAGCCACTGTTTCTTTTTGTGTCTGTTTTTACAAATTTCAATACCCTTTCCTCTTGTATTATAACAAGCAAGTGGATTTACGTTTGTATACGCTTCGATTTTACTTTTTACATAATTAAAAGTTTCCTCGCTTACAGGCATTAATATTTGGGGAATCCTGTCGCCTGAAGCAATTAGTGTGTCTAAAACGAACTTTGCGGTAAACTCTTGAGATGATGATGTTTTTTTAATCGGATCGTCTGAAACAACATAAGCCATTGCGGGATACGTTGTGGGGAGGGTTGTATTATCACCCTCAGGACACAAAGGCACATCGTTTGAATTTAGCCAGGAAGGACAACCAGATAAATCTATAGATTGTGCGCCTTTTGGCGCCATTACCAAATCCGCTCTTGCGCCCGCAAAGCCCAGAATCAAACAAAAAATAAACGTACTTATTACGATTTGTTTTTTCATACTCTCTTTACTCAAATCAAAATTATCAAAAAAACTTCCCGCTTATTACGAAAGCGCCTCCGCTTTGAACATTTGCGCGAAGAACCAAGAACCCCAACACCTATTATTATAATGCCAGTTTTGCTATTCAGTCAAACCGCATTGGTTTGGTATTGCGTTGTTGGGACTGAGGAACCCACATTCGTATATCACTGATTTTTCAGCATTTTGTTTGAGTCGGGTGCGCTCTAACTCGTTCGCGAGTAACCTCGCGATAAAAGCACAACCCAACCGGGGGGTAAGAAACACAATGGCTACTCGCTCGGCCTTAAAAAGACAATTCCCATCTTTGTGAGAACTGCCTTTTTATTTGAATATGGCGACTCCGACAGGACTCGAACCTGTGACCCTCTGCTTAG
>CAZQUK010000322.1:0-4082 GCA_964596435.1 uncultured Oligoflexia bacterium | reverse complement strand
AACAGCACTTGCAAGTTGAGGCGTTCCTGCAACTTTCATTGTTTCAGGTAATTCTAAGCTGGTTTTATAATTAGATCCAATAAATTCAATTCTTATTGGACACTTCCCTCTATTTGAAAGGAATATACGCTTGAGCTCCCTTAATTGCTCCGGTTTTGTATCATCAGTATTAATTTTAAGAATCATCTGCTTTACACGTTTTCGGTTTGCCTGATCCGCTTCATACATTGCATTTAGAATTATTTTTGGAGCATCCTGTTTAACCTGAAGTTCCCCTTCTACAATTACTGGCAACGCCTCTTGAAGTGATTTTTGTAAAATAAGAGCGTTATCCTGCAAAGTTTCTGTAAAACAAATAAGCTCAACTTGTCCTAAAAGATCCTCAAATTGAACAAAAGCCATCCTTTTCCCACGTTTTGTCATTATTTCTTTTGATTCAGCAACTACACCGCAAATTTTAATTTTTTTTCCCGGTGTGCGCTTATAACCCTTAGACTCACTGCTTGTTTGCACTTCAGGATTATCTTTGCACCATATTTTTATTTTTTCCGAGTTCCAACCAAGCCAGTCATCAGTTAACTTCTGCCACGATTCCATTGGATGACCAGATATATAAAAACCTACAACCTGTTTTTCTTTTTGAAGCTTCTGACTTAAGCTCCAGTCAGCCTGTGTTTCAAATATATTATTACCAGAATTAACAATTTTTACTTCTTCAGCCCTAAAATCTGAAAAAAGTGAAGTCTGCCCCAGGGCTTTTTCTTCCTGTTCGGCTGTTGCATACTCTAAAAGTTTTGGTATTGATGCCAAGAGTGTTGCCCTGTTTGCAGTTGAAACACCATCAAGCGCACCTGAATAAATCAACGATTCAAGAACTTTTTTATTAATTTTTCTTGTGGATACACGCTTACAAAAATCAAGCACATCTGTAAATTTACCATCAGCATTTCTAATATGAATTATTTCCTCAACCGCAGCACCCCCCACACCCTTAATTGCCTCAAGACCGAAACGCACGGCCTTAACTTTTTCACCAGCATCAGCGCCTGTTTCTTTTTTTATAATTTCAACACTAAAAGCCTCAAAAGAGGCATTCACGCACGGAGGCAAAATAGTTATTCCATGTGAGCGGCAATCGGCAATATATTTTGAAATTTTATCTGTGTTATCGCGCTCAGTTGTCATTAGAGCCGCCATGAATTCAACAGGATAATAAGTTTTTAAAAAAGCTGTCTGATATGTAATTAAACCGTAAGCCGCTGAATGCGATTTGTTAAAACCATACTCACCAAATTTTGCCATGAGATCATAAATACTCTCTGCTTTATCTTTTGGGTGTCCCCTTTTAACTGCACCTTCAATAAATATTTTCCGGTGCCTGTCCATTTCTTTTGTAATCTTTTTACCCATGGCTTTTCTAAGCATATCAGCCTGCCCCACCGAATAACCGGCAAGCGTTTGGGCAATTTTCATAACCTGTTCCTGATATAGAATTACACCATAGGTTTGTTTTAGAATTGGTTCAAGATCTGCAATTTCATAAGGAATCTCTTTTCTGCCGTGTTTTCTGTCTATAAAATCATCCACCATTCCAGAGCCAAGAGGTCCTGGCCTGTAAAGCGCATTAATGGCCGTAATATCCTCAAGCGAGGACGGCACAAGACGCATACATAAATCCTTCATTCCAGAACTTTCAATCTGAAATATTCCATCAGTATCGCCAGAACTTATAAGATCAAAAACTTTTTGATCTTTGTCGTTTATGTTCTCTAGTGCAAACTCTTTTTCTTCAGGCTCTGGATTTTCACGAATGAGCCTTACGGCGTGATCAATAACAGTAAGTGTTTTTAAACCCAAAAAATCAAATTTTATTAAACCTATGGCCTCAATGTTGTTCATATCAAACTGACTTACAACATCACCATCGCGGGTCACATAAAGCGGGCATGTTTCAACAATAGGTTTATCGGTAATAATCACTCCTGCCGCATGAATACCAGCGTTTCTATAAAGACCCTCAAGTTTTCTTGAAGCTTCTATTACCTTTTCAATTTTAGCGTCTGAATCAATCAGCGCCTGAAGTCTTGGTTCTTTTTTTATTGCAATATCTATTGTAATATTTAATTCATTTGGGAAAAGTTTTGTTATTTGGTCCGTGTCTTGAAAAGGCATGCCAAGCACACGTCCAACATCCTTTACAACCTGTCTTGCCTGTAGCTTACCAAAGGTGATAATCTGGCAGACATTCTCGGCACCATATTTTTTTACTACATAGTTGTAAACCTCAACGCGTCTTTCCTGGCAGAAATCAATATCAAAGTCTGGCATTGAAATACGCTCAGGATTCAAGAACCGCTCAAAAAGCAGGTTAAACCTTATGGAATTTATATCTGTTATTCTTAAGCTGAATGCAACAAGCGAGCCCGCACCCGAACCGCGCCCCGGCCCCACAGGTATACCGTTTCTTTTTGCCCAGTTTACAAAATCAGCAACAATTAAAAAATAGCCAGCAAAACCAATGTTTTTTATAACTTCAATTTCGTATTCCAGCCTGTCAAAATATAATTGCTTGGTTTCTTCCCATCCAGGTTCATTTTGTAATTCCTTAAAATATTTTTCATTAAAACGTTTTTTTAGCCCACTTACGGCTTCTTGTCTGAAATATTCGTCCAAATTAAATGGTTCATTATCTTTTATGCTGTCAGGGCGGAATTTTGGCAAATGGTATATTTTGTTTCCATTTTCATCTTTAAAATTAAACTCAAGATTGCATTTTTCCGCAATTTTCACTGTATTTTCTGCGGCCCCCTCAAAACGTTCAAAATGCGCATACATTGTTTGGGATGATTTTAAATAAAATTCTTTTGGTACAAGACTCTCTGGCCTTTCAAAATCAAGATTACGACCCGTACCAATGCACTGAAAAATTTCGTGCGCTTCGGCATCTTCTTGATTCAAATAAAAGCAAGGACCCGTTGCCACACATTCAACTTTGTGTTTTTTACCAAGTTCATAAAGCGTTTCATTAACAAGATCCTGTTCAGGAAGACCCGTGTCTTGAAGTTCCAAATAGAAATCGTCCGCAAAAACTTTTTTGAACCACTTAAGGGCATCTACCGCCGCTTTTGTTTCGCCTGTCAGTATCAGATATGCAAGTTCACCTTTGAGTCCGCCAGAAAGTACTATTAAACCCTCTGAATATTTTTCAATAAGCTCGCGACCAACAACGCACCTTATTGCAGAAAGTGATTGGTTTTTTTGGGGTGGCGGCATTTGCTGGTAGGACTCCGTTAAAAGCTTTGATAAATTTCTGTAACCGGTAATATCCTTACAAAGCAAAACAAGTTTGAAAATTTCAAGTTCATGGGAGCGTGTATTTGATTTTAAGTTCGCAGTTTTATTAAGAACAGAAATACCTTTTGGATGATAATGAAGCTCAGTACCTATGATTGGTTTAATACCAGCTTCTTTTGCCTTAAAATAAAAATCCACCCCACCAAATATTTGATGGGTATCAGTAATAGCTACTGCCGGCATTTGAAGTTCTGTCACTCTTTGAAACAGATCTTGAATTCTAATGGCCCCTTCAAGAAAACTATATTGAGAGTGCAGATTCAAATGCACAAAAGGCTTAGTGCAATCAGTTCCGAGATCAACCATTCTAACAGTTTTAACGGAACAGATGCTGTATGGCCAGTGATTCTCGCAATAAACAAATACCTTAAATTCCAATGGGTAGACGCGCCGCGCTCCGATTTTTTACAGTTTTTACCTAAAAACTGCAATATGTGGATTATAAGGAAGGGCGAAAAACTTTTTCATTCCAAAAGGACCCTTAAGTTTATAAAGTTTAACCTTGTCATCAGGCTTTGGAAATTTCACTTTTGACGGAAAAAATACAACTATTTCCTCTTGCCCATCATGAGTAACAACCCGCAACCCCCGAAAACAAAGCAGCCAGCCCCAAAAACCTGAAAACGCATGGCACGGTCTTAATACCACACAAGTTGACTCTGGGGGTTTGTTGATAACAGCTTTTATAAGACCCGAATAAATTGTTTTTATGTGCCCAGCGCCTGCCC
>CAZQUK010000321.1:0-4092 GCA_964596435.1 uncultured Oligoflexia bacterium | reverse complement strand
GGAAAAACATTAAAAAAATACATTAAAAACAAGAAGATACACGAATATTAATAAATATTGACAATTTTAACATTATGCAGCAATCTCATAAATAAGAGATGGTTTTTTTGTAGGACGTATATTGAAAGGATTCACAATGACCTTTTTAGTCGCATTAGCAGTACTTTTAGTAATACCAATGTTTCTTGCTTTATAAAATTTAAGCCTAAGGTTTGGGTTTTGTATTAGTTTTGATCATTTTATCAAAGACGCTCTCGCTGAGTATTTCGATTCCAAGTTTTTTGGCGGCATCAAGCTTACTGCCAGCGGACTCGCCGCTAAGGACGTAGTTTGTTTTTTTTGAAACACTCGATGAAACCTTGCCGCCAAGGTTTTCGATGATTTCTTTGACTTCATTTCTTGAATATGTAGGCAGAGTTCCTGTTAGAACAAAGACTTTACCGTTAAATATGTTAGCTTTAGCTTCAGAATTTACCAAGCTTTTGGGTTTTATGTACTTAAGTAATTCTTTTAATTCTGCTTCATTATCTTTATCCTTAAAATAATCACTAAGACTTTTTGCGACTTCAGGACCTATGTCGGGAAGTTTTTGGAATTCCTCTTCGGCCCTATTGGTTTTGGCTGTATTTATAATTGAGTCTATATTTCCAAAATGTTTTGCAAGTAGTTTTGCCGTGCTTTCTCCAACATGACGAATGCCAAGAGAAAAAATAAAGCGCCAAAGATCCGTATTAGTCGCATTTTTTATTGAACTTATTGCATTATCGCTTGATTTATCGGCAAAGCCTTCTAGCTCCAAAAAGTCCTCTTTGCTAAGTTTAAAAAAATCTAAAAAAGATTTAACGATTCCATAATCAATTAACTGCTCAACAACACGGGCGCCAATGCCATCCATACCTAGTGCATTTTTTGAAACAAAATGTCTTAATCTTTCTTTAAGTTGTGCTACACAGTTTTTTCCTGGGCACCTTACGGCTGCTTCACCGGTTTTCCGTTCAATATCCGATCCACATACCGGGCACTTGGAGGGAAGTGTGAATTTTTTTTCGTGACCTGTCCTTGCAGATGTAATTACTTTAACCACCTCTGGAATAACATCGCCTGCGCGTTGAATTAATATACTGTCGCCAATTCTTATATCTTTTCTGTCAATCTCATCCTGGTTGTGTAGTGTTGCGCGCCTTACGGTTGCACCACCAAGCCGTACTGGCGCAACCACAGCTACTGGTGTTAAGGTTCCTGTTCTGCCAACTTGTACAATAATATCTTCAATTTTTGTAGTTTCCTGGCGTGGGGGGAACTTAAAAGCAATCATGCCTCGTGGTGTTCTTGATATATAGCCCGCTTTATTTATTTCACTCATTTTATTTAGTTTAATTACTATTCCATCAATTTCATATGGAAGTGTATCGCGCATTTTTTCAACATCATTATAAAAGCCAAAAACAGCATTTAGGTCTTTGCAGATTGAATAATGCTCGCCAACCTTAAACCCCCATTCTCTTAATGTGTTTTGAAAATCTGAAATGGTATTAAATAAACCTGAAGAACCATCAAAGGCACCAAGGCCGTAAAAAAAAGCAGTAAGAGGTCTTGAGGCTGCAATTTTAGAATCAAGCTGGCGAATTGAACCTGAAGCAGCGTTTCTGGGATTTGCAAAAAGTTTTTTTCCAAGTTCTTCTTGCTTTTTATTAAGAGCACCAAAAGCGGCGTTAGGCAGTATAACCTCTCCACGGATTTCAATGAGTTTAGGAGGTTTATTGGTTCTTAAAACGAGAGGTATTGAGCGGATGGTTTTTATGTTTTCGGTTACATTTTCACCGGTTTCGCCATCACCCCTTGTTAGTGCATGTGCAAGTTTGCCATCTTTATAAAGCAGATTAATTGAAAGTCCATCAAACTTACATTCTGCAAAGTATTCAAGCGGTGTGTCCTCGGCGGTATCAAGAAACCTATGAACCCTAGAGTTGAAATCTAAAAATTCATTTTTTGTAAGTGCATTTGCAAGTGAGCGCATTGGCTCAATATGTTTTTCTTTTAGAAAAGCTTCAAGTACACGACCGCCAACCCTTTGTGTTGGCGAGTCAGGAAGCTTAAATTCTTGATGTTTTTTTTCTAGTGCTTCGAGTTCACGGAATAAAATATCGTATTTGGCGTCTGATATTTCTGGGTCATCAAGTACGTAGTACCTGTGTTCGTGGTACTGCAGCTGCTTTGTGATATCCGTGATTTTTTGCATTACATCTGTTTTTGATTTATCTGACATTTAATATAGCCTCTTTGTAAGGGTTCTTTTTTATTCGAGACCTATGTAACAAGTCAAATGTTTGATTTAATAAAAAACGACCACACTGGGACGGTGCACTAAAAAATTTAGAAATAGTACCGAATACTTGTTGATGCTCCTAATATTTTATTTGTAATGTTGGCAGTAGAGGCTCCTCCACTTGGTAGTGCATCATAACTTTGGTTAATAAAAATCATACCAGCCGTAACACTTAGTACTGGCATTAACCTGTAGAAGCCACCTAAATAAAAGTTTACATTTGAAGTGCCATCAGCAGCACCAATATCCAAGCTCGATAGTGCAGTGCTGTTGGCAATACCAATATCAATTGAAAGATCCACACCATATTTGTCCCTCAGCGGTAATTCTCCACCAAGGCCAAAAAACAATCCTGAAAAAGTTGTGGGTGCCGAACCGTTTGTTGTTGAAATTGGTAAAGTGTACTGTGAGGTTCCATATCCAAATCTTATCCATCCTTTGGGTCCAAAAAAAGATTGGGTTAGCAGGTAATTATATCCGGCACTCATTTTAAATCCCAAGAGACTCATGCTACTGGAACTTGTTCCGGTACTTGCAGACCCCGCAGCCGTATCTGAATAGTTTGCAGAACCGAGATTAAAATCTGCCTGTAGGAAAAACATTTTATTTAACCAAAGTTTTCCGGCGGCATTGGCACCAATAAGAAAACCACTTCCGGATATTCCCGTTGCTCCAGTTTTTGTAAATTGGCGCTGAAAAGATCCAAGCGTGGGTCCCATTGAAAACCATCCAAGATGTGGCTTAATAAATGGATTTTTTGACGATTCTTTTTCGTCCGCGTTTCCAGAAATTGTACCTTTTTGAATTGGATCTAATGAGGGAATTACCTTTAGCACTTTTTGAAATCTTACAATTTGTCCTTTTGGTTCTTCCTCAGATATTTGACAAAAAGCAATACCGTCATCAACTTCATCAACAGTGACCCGCCCTGTTTCTGCGGTTTTCCAATCGACGATTGTTCTTAACAAGGGGTGCGTTTTTACTTCCTGTAAAGTTCCGATAATAAGAGTGTCCCCTTTTTTGATTTTACTATTGCGTCCCATGTTAACGGTTATCCAATCGTTGTCTCTTCCGTTTACATGTCCAACAAATGGCAGGCGGTTAATCATTCTTACAAGGGCATTTTCAATTTCAAAGCGAATATCATCCGCCTCAAGAATCTGACCCTCCTTGGGTTCATCAAGAAAAAAACTATCTTCACTTATTGTATGAGCTTTTGTGGATTGCAACCACTTCAGCTCAAAACGATATCTGTCACCTTCTTTTAAAACTTTTGTTAGAATAATACTTTCAACTTGAAACTTTCTGGCAATTTCCTGCAGAATTTTTGGTTCTTTAATTGCTTCCTGGTATGGAATTGATGACCTTGAAACAACTTGGCTTGCTTTTGAAAGGTCAACCAGCCTAAAACGAGTATTTTTGGAAAGATAATCTTCGTAAGCATTTGCGACGTATTCGGAAAATAGACCATCAACATTATCCCACGTTTTTAGGAACCCAATTGTTTCAAGGGCGTATAATTTATCGAGCATTGCGTCTGCCAGAGTTGTTCTTGTGTCGCTGAAAAAAAAGCTTAGGCAAATAACAAAAGGTATAAAAATATTTTTATACCTATTTTTTTTGTAAACAGATTTACAAACCATGTCCAGATGCCTCAGATGTTGGAAGTTTTTCTTCATAAAATGCGATCAGAGTTTTTAACTCGCCAATTTCCTCTCGCGCTTTGAGTAATTCTTTTTCAAGTTCTCTTATACGGTTTCTAAATT
>CAZQUK010000320.1:0-4107 GCA_964596435.1 uncultured Oligoflexia bacterium | reverse complement strand
ATAAGCGTGAGGCTCTAAAAAAAGTTTTAGAAAAAGGTTACAACCAGGTGGCTTTAGATCCTGAAGTTATTGTTGAACACAAAAATCCAACGCATTGGCTTTGGTCAAGAGCGGTCAATATAAGAAGCGCACCAGATGCAAAAGCGCATAAGTGTGGAAAAATTGATAATCCTACGCGCTGGCTCTCTGTTGTTATTTTATCTGAGGAGGAAGGAGATTGGTACAAAATTCAACTTAGGGATGATTCTTTATTCCTGGACACCAAGTCAAAATGTCCAAAAGACAGTGAATACTACATTTGGGGGAAAGAAATTAATAAGCGAAACCCTGGCCCGGTTATTGCTCTGGGTGAAGTCACCAGTAACATACTAAACGTCAGAGTTGAAAAACCTTCGGGCAGGGTTATTGAAGTACTTAGCCAAGGTGATAAAGTTGGTATTACACAATTAGAAATACTAAAAAAGTCAGACGCTCCCTGGTACCGTATAGCGCCCCATGGTGGTTGGGTGTATGGTAAATACATAAAAATTATTCCAGATGGGGAAATTGACATTCTTGGCCCAAATAATTCTGATTAAAAATATGTTTTTAATTTAAGTGTAAGAAAGTTTATATGAAAAAAATTATTATTGTCTTACTTGTTGTGGCCTCGGGGTTTGCGTATTGGTTTTTTGTTTTAAGCGCGGATAAATTGGACAGTCTTTACGATACAGGTGTAGAAGTTGAAGAAGGGGAGGCTCAGGGTGCCAGTGACGTTGAAGCTTTACTTCTTGGTAATAAAGACGAAGATGGAAAAAATGTTTCGCCATATCCTGGTGTAATTTCAGATAAGCTTTGGAACAATCCAAAAATAAGAATGGTTCTTGTGCCTCCAGATATGGATCCCCACCTGCTTATTGAAAGTAAGAAAGAACAACTTGACGATATAGTTGAAGCTGCAAATGTTATTGTGGATATTTTAGGCGGGTGCCTTACAGATAAAAGTTGCGAAACGAAACCCCTGAATAAAGACTCTTTTCATGATCCGGAAAACACACCAATTCATTTTGCTCTCAAACGAACACTTATGACACTTAAGCTTGCAGTTGATGAGGACTTGCGTTTTAAATCTCTGCTTTCTGAAGATCAGCTTTTTACAGCACTTGAAGTAAATAATTCAGATATTCAGTTGTTGGCACTTGAGTTGCTTTTAGAGGCAGAAGAGGGTGATATGTATTTTGCCAAACTATTAGAAAAAGCGCCAACCTTGAATGAAAAGGCTGTGGGTTTAGCTTTTGAAATTCTGCAAAAAAAATCTAAAGAAAGCGACAAAAACCGTGAAATTTATATTTCCACGCTATTTGACTTTTTTTCCACCAGTGATGCTTACCAGGCCACTTTAGTTCTTAAAAGTTTTAGCAAACTATATTTTTCTGATGTGGAGTTTGAAAAATTTGTGAAGTTACTGTGTCGTTTTAAAAGTGGTGATCTTTCAAGCTGGCGCACGATTAGTTACCATTTAAAAAACGCCCGTGAGCGTGGATATAACGCTGATGTTGAGACTATTTGTAAGTAAAAAACAGCAATTCGATACAGCAATTCGACATAGTGCTTTCTATTTCACATTTGGGCACCAACAAAACAGTAGTTACCAGTACTGGAAAAAAGTGACTAGCGTGACTGTTGTGTTCCAATCAGTAACTTCGGTGAAAGTGTGGAAAAATAAATCAGTTTTACTGGCGAGAATGCGTCGCACTGTGAGAGCTGTTTAGCCTTTATAACTTTATGATAATATTAATAAAATATTAGAGTGTTGACTCACACACAAAAAGGACAAAGCATATAATGAGTAGTCTTTTTTAAAAAACATCAAGGAGGCACTTTTGTTTCTATCAAAATCATTAAGAATTAAGTTGGAGGGGTTTGTTTCAGTTATTGTTGTTTTGATTTTTGTGGCGGCCATTGTTCCTGGCAAAGCACATTCAACAAAGGTTGCAGACGAAAAGACTGTAAAAAAAACAAAGGGTAAATCCAGTAAGAAAAGTACAAAGTCAGTCGATAGCAAAAAGTCCACCAAAGATAAAAAGCCCAAAGAACAGAAACCCAAAGAGAAAACTGCGAAAGACGTTATTGATGAAATGATAGATGAAAACATTGAAAAAAGCGGAATGGCTGAAGTTGTAATGAAGCTACTGGATGCACAAGAAGAAAAGCGCGCACCTCAAAGAAAAATGACAATTTACTATTTGAGTCCTGGCGACAAGGAGGCTAACACCTTGATCGAAATTCAGGCACCTAAAAACCTAAGAGGTACAAAAATCCTTACATTAAAAAGCAAGGAGCAGACCGGACAATGGGTTTACCTGCCAGATGTTGGAAAAGTTAACCGAATTACTGAAAGCGGTGATGGTGGCAGTGTGCTTGATTCCGATCTCACCTATGCTGATTTACGGGGAGAGGACGATAAAATCCATAATTATTCATTTCAAAAAGAAAAGTGGCTTGAAGTTGCAAAAGAGTCATGTGGGGAGGATGCGTATTCAATTCTTGCCAGATCCAAGGATGAACTTCCAGGAAAATACAAAAAAAGAATTTTATCTATCAACAAAGCCAGAAGCATTGTGTGTCGGGTTGATTTTTTAGGGTTAAAGGACAAACCTCTTAAAAGAATAGAAAATTTCGGTTTTGAAAAAGAAAACGGCAAGTGGAGGCCCAAGCGCATACTGGTTTCAACTTTGGATGATGGTGGAAAGTCCGTAACGAGCACTGAGCTGGTTTTTATAAAACGCGAATTTGGTATTAAGGTTGATCCAGGAAGATTTTCTCCAAGAAGTATTGAACCATAAAATTTGGTGTAGAATTTAATTGCATATCAAATAAGCATTTTTTTTCCTTTTTACAGGTTTTATTCCCTTTCTAATCAAAAATATATTATAAATACTTATAGGATGTTTTTAAAAATTTTAAGGAGAACTCACCAATGATAGAAGTCTTTTTTAAAAGTATTGTAGATACGGCCAATAGTTTTGTGTGGGGTTTTCCTTCTTCTCTTCCTTGGTTGGTTGTGCTTTTAGTTGGTTCAGGCATTTTTGTTACATACAGATTCGGTCTTATTCAGATAAGGCAATTTGGTCATGCTATTCAGGTCGTAAGAGGAAAATATGACAAGCCTGAAGATGAAGGCGATATTAACCACTTTCAAGCATTATCCACAGCACTTTCTGCAACTGTTGGAATAGGAAACATTGCCGGAGTGGCAACCGCTATGCATTATGGTGGACCTGGTGCAATGTTTTGGATGTGGGTTACTGCTGTTTTTGGTATGGCGCTTAAATTTGCCGAGTGCACTCTTTCAATGCATTACAGAGAATTTGATGATGAAGGTAATGCCATAGGTGGACCAATGTATTACATAGAAAAGGGACTTGGTAAAAACTGGAAATGGATGGCAATTCTTTTTGCCATTTGTGCAGTTGTATCTTCTTTCGGTTCAGGAAACATGAATCAGGCCAATACTCTTGCAGTTTCTGCCTACAGTGATTTTGGTGTTCCACATTGGATCAGTGGGCTTTTTGTAGCAGTTTTAGTTGGTCTTGTAATAGTGGGCGGTATTAAAAGAATAGGTGCCGTTACCGCCAAACTAATGCCCTTAATGGCGGTTTTTTATATTTTAGGTGCAATGGTTATTATTTTGAGCAATGTAGATAAGCTCCCACATGTTTTTATGTTAATTATTAAAAATGCTTTTACTCCCGAGGCGGGTTTCGGTGGTTCAGCAGCCGGTGTTTTTTCATTAACACTTCTTTGGGGAGTAAAAAGAGGACTTTTTTCAAACGAAGCAGGACAGGGCTCTTCTCCCATTGCACATGCCGCTGCAAAAACACAAGAACCAGTAAGAGAGGGTATTGTCGCAATGCTTGAACCATTTATTGACACCCTTGTTATTTGTTCAATGACAGCATTTGTAATTTTAATTACAGACGTTTGGGATCAAAAAAAACCCGATAGTAATATGCCTCTCGCCCCGGCGCAGGTGAGTGTGTATTTTGATAATGATCCGTTTTCACCTAAAAATGATTCGGACCTTTTTAATGAAACAGTAAAAAACAGATACGTCCAATTTGAAGG